>JAFANO010000515.1 GCA_019232645.1 Planctomycetaceae bacterium
GGAAAAGGCCCACCGCGATGCGGTCATCGGCGATTGGTCGACCCACCGGGCGGATTCGGCCGACGTGCTGGGATAGCGTAACAGGCGCACCGGCCTTCAGCAACACCGTGGTCAAAATCACCGCCCCGGAAAAGCCAAGCGTCCGGCTCGGCGGGCGAGGGGAGCGCGTCCTCCCTCCTCGTGTGCGACCGGGCCCGGTGTCCTTCCCCGTAAGGGCGGTTGACCCGGATGACGACCCCTTGAATACTGGGGATTCTCGAGCGATCGATGAGACAGCCTCGGTCGGCACCGACGGGAGCCGCCGTGAGCGCGATCGCCCGACGAGCCCCGCGCGAGACCCCTTTGCCCGGCCCCAGAAGCGATCAGGAGGACGCGGAGGTGCATGATCATCTGCTTTACCTGACGGCTTCCTGGAGCACGGCTGACCTCTGCCTCCTCCTGCCCTAGAGGCCCGATTCGGGCCCACGGCTTGGCCGTTTGGAGTCACCCTCGGGCCCGAGAAGACAGGCCCGTCGAGGCTCGTGCCCGCCGGGGCGAGTTGTTATCACGTTCGAATCCACGCATCCCGACCCCGCCGGGGAGATGAGGCGCAGGGTCGGCGCGGCTGGCTCACTTCTTGCGGTGCCGGATCCGGCTCCGCATCCGACGCTTCTTGCGACCGACCTTGCGTCGGCCTTTCCCTCGACGGCGACTGGCCATGCGTTCTCCTCAGCGGACCTCGAATACGTTCGATCGTATGATCTTGGGCAAAACATTGTGAAAGCTGCGCATCATACCCGGACGGCCCGCGCGGCTCAAGATCTTCCCGGACGGCGTCGCGGCATGCGACATCGGGTGTCAGTCACACATCGCAGGGGCCGATGAGCTTGATCGACTGTCACGCCGACATTTCCACCCGCGGCATCGCGGCCCTCGGATCAGTCTGGCGGACGGCCGGGGCTCAGTCGTGGGGCTCGGGCCCGCGGCGCGGCGTGCGGAGCTTGGCGACGAGGTCCGGGACGTTCAACGGCTTGGGGAAGAACCACTCGATGCCCCAGGCGGCGGTGTCGCCCAGGTCGACGTCCCAGCCCGAGATCAGGGCGACGCGGGGCGGCGGGTCGAGCTGGCGGGCGGCCAGGACCACCTCGCGGCCGTCCAGGTCGGGCAGCCGCAGGTCGGTCAGCACGAAGTCGGGGTGCGTCCCCGATCGCATCGCCGCGACCGCCTCGGCGCCGGTCGTGACGAGGATCACCTCGAAGTCATAGGCTTCGAGGAGTTTTGCCATGCTCCGGCCGATCGAGTCGTTGTCCTCGACGAGCAGGACGAGCGGCCGGCCGGGGCGGTCCTGGGCGTCGGGATCGCGAGGGTTCATGGTTCGATTCTTGCCTTTGACGCGACGTGCGCCGCCGAGGGCCGGGTGTCGCTACGCGGATGGGCCACGCCATGGGACGTCCGACAGCCGCGCCAGGGCGAGCATCAGGGCGTGCGTCCCCTTGCGGCCGAGGCCCTGGGCCTCGACGGCGCGGTAGAGTTGCTCGGCGAGCGCCAGGCCGGGCAGCGCCAGCTTCATCCGCCGCGACTCGGCCAGCGCGATCGCCAGATCCTTGAGGAAGTGCTCGACGAAGAACCCCGGCTCGAAGTTGCCGGCGATCATCCGAGGCCCGAGGTTGCTCAGGCTCCACGATCCCGCCGCCCCACTGCCGACGCTCTCCAGCACCTTCTCCAGGTCGAGCCCGGCCTTGGAGCCGTAGAGCAGCGCCTCGCAGACTCCGATCATGTTGGAGGCGATCAGGACCTGGTTGACCATCTTGGTGTGCTGGCCGGCGCCGGCGGGACCCTGGTGGACGATCGTCTGACCCAGGAGCCGGAACAGCGGGTTCAGGGCGGCGACCACCTCGGCCTCGCCGCCGACCATGATCGAGAGCCTCGCCTCGCGGGCGCCGACGTCGCCCCCCGAGACCGGCGCGTCGACGGCGTGGACGCCCTTGGCCGCGGCCGCCTCGAAGATCGCGCGCGCCAGCGCCGGCTCGCTCGTCGTCATGTCCACCAGGACGGTGCCCGGCCGCGCGCCGGCGAGCGTCCCCCCCGCGCCGAGCGTGACCTCGCGGACGTCCTCGGGGAAGCCGACGATGGTGAAGACCACGTCGCAGGCCTCGGCCACCGCCCGGGGCGAGTCTGCCTCCGACGCGCCCCGGTCCACCAGCGGCTTCGCCTTCGACCGGGTCCGGTTGTAGACCGTCGCGTGATAGCCCGCCGCCATCAAGTGCCCGCACATCGCCGAGCCCATCACCCCCGTCCCGATCCAGCCGACTCGTGTCTTGCCCGGTGCGAACTCCAGTGTCATCGTCTCCCCCATCGTGATCTGGGACCTCGATCCGCGAACGGCCCTCGGGACCATTTCTATCTTCCGAGACTCGGAGGCTGTCTGGTGAGGAACCCTCTTACTGTATCAAGGAGTCACGCTGGGCGCTCGCGAGGGCGAGATGCGGTGATCCGCCGGAACAGACAAGGGTATTCCAATATATATTAATATTATCATATATATTAGATCTTTGTAAATTCTGGGGAAGCACGCTATGGATAGCCTCACAGACCAATTTATGCAATATTACAATAACACCGTCGTGACAGCCAAGCCCCCTCCCGAGGCGTCGCGGACGTCGAGACGACCCGGGAAAATGCTGGCGATCGATCGAGGGGGAGTCTACGATGAACGCGAACCAAGGCCGCCCCGTCCTGCCGAGACTGCCAAGAATAAGGTCGTGCGACGGGTCCGACGGCGACAGACCGAGTCCAGGAGGTGAGGACGATGCGTGGGATCGAACCGAGCGTGATGCTGGCCGTCGTGGGAGTGGTCGGCCTGACCCTCGGGGGGGGTGCGTGCCTCGATCAGACCGGCCGCGGGATGGCCTCGGCCGCCAGCTGCTTCGTCGTCAACTCGCCGCAACCGCCGGCCGACGCCGCCCGGGGGATCGCCGACACCGACCTGAACGACTCGCGGAAGGAGATGCTCGGCGCACTGATCGAGTCGTGCACCGCCGGCATGCGGCCCGACGTCGCGCGGGCCTGGGTCGACGCGATCAGGGAAGTCGGCCCCGACTCGATCCGGTTCGCCTGGTCCGGGCCGCCGACCGCAGCCAGCCGCGCACCTGGCGGGTGCACTGGCCGACGTTCCTGATCGCGTTCAACAACACCCAGAACGACGCCAAGCACAGCCACAGCGCGTGTCGGAACGTGCCGGGCGACATCGGTGTCCCGCTGGCGTCCCGCCGAGCTGATCCCGAGGACCCACGCCCATGCATCCGAGCGGCGCGAGCGTCGACCGAATGGCCGTCGCCGAACTCAAGCAGCGGCTCGACCGGGGAGAGCCGCTGACCGTGCTCGATGTCCGCGAGGACCATGAGCGCGCCTTCTGCGCGATCCCGCTCCCGGTGACGGCCGCCGACCTGCACATCCCGATGGCGCAAGTCCCCGCGCAGCTCGACGTCCTCCGGGCCGCGGCCTCGGCCGCGCCACTGGTCGTCTACTGCCACCATGGGATGCGCTCCATGACCGTCGCGGGCTGGCTGGCCCGCCGCGGTGTCGAGGCCGTCTGCAACCTCGAGGGCGGCATCGATGCCTGGTCCGAGCGCGTCGATCCGGGCATACCGCGCTATTGAGGATCGCTCCCGCGAGGTCTCGCCCTGCCCGCCTCCATCGGACTCTTCGGGTCCCACGGCAAGAGGCCGGGGATTCCTGACGAAGGTGGAGTGGCGGCCATCGAGGAGCAAGCCCCACCTCAGATGTAGACACGCTTGTTGTAGATATACCACTCGATGAGCACGACGACCAGCGCCACGAGCGTCAGCCGCCACCACCATTCTTGCCGGACCGGACGCGTGTGCCGCGAGCCGGCGACGGGGTTGTAGCCGATCTTGATCTTGTAGGCGTCGGCCTGCGACTCGGGGACGCCCTCGGGGACGAGGCCTCGGGGGGCGAGGTCGCTCTCGCGCGCGTCGAACAAGTTGACCGCGAAGGCGAGCCGACCGTCGGGGTCCCAGCGCGCGTGATAGAGGCCGACGGCGTCGGTCCCGTTGTCCACGAACGTGCCTTGAGGCGTCCGACGGAGCACCCGGGTCTTGCCATCGGGCGCGGTGACAGTGATCGTGTCCTTCGCCTCGGCGCGGAGGATCACCGGCTGGCCGGGCCGGTGGACCTCGTCGCCGGCCGATTCGCGCGCGTTGCCCAGCACCTGGATGCTGTTCAGCAGGAATAGAGGAAAGCTGATATTTCGATACCAATTTGTGTTGAACTTGTCGCCCTCCATCAGCGCGAAGCCGACGACGGTGTCGGAGAACCCCTCGCGCGGGGCGACGAAGGCGAGCGGCCCCTTGTCGCCCTCGATCAGGACCGACGAGCCGGGGGGCGGGTCGACGGTGGTCGCCTTGAGGATCGCGACCGTCGGCAGGTCGCGGACGAACTGGAGGAGCGGGTGCGCGACGTCCCAGTCGAGGATGACCGGCTGCTCGATCGTCTTCGGCTTGGCATAGGCCGGGCCGGGGGGCAGCACGCCGAAATAGAGCGCGTTCGCCTCGGGGGGCGCCTCGGGCCGGACGCCGTCGTAGATCACCAGGTCGTAGCGGCCCGACTCGATGTCTCGGACGACCCCCTGCGACTTCGCGCCCTCGGGAGAGACCACGGTCACGTCGGCCCGCTCGACGGCCGTCGGCGTCTTCAGGGTATCTTCCAGGTAGCGGTCCCCCTTGGTCACGACGAGGACCTGCGCCTTCCTCGGATCGCCGACGACGAGGGACGCATGGTTGTCGAGCGGCAGGGCGTCAGCGACGGTCAGCCGGAGCTCCAGCTCGGACATGCCGGTGTCGGGCAGGTCGAACTTGAACGTCTGGTCGCTCTGGGGCGCGAGCTTCAGCGCGATCGCGTCGATGAGCCTCCCCCCGCCTCGCGGACTGGCGGGGTCGTGCCGGTCGAGTCGCGCTTCTGTGTCGACCTCCTCGGCGCGGTAGTTGTGGACCCGGCCGAAGACCTGGTAGGTGTCGGGCCGCTCGTCGTCCCGCCGCGACTGCAAGGCGAGGATGGCGACGTTGTCGGACGGGACCTTGGCCTTGGCATCGGTCGCCGACTTGGCGTTGTCGCCGGCCGGGGCCGGAGCTTGGGGGGGCGGCGGCGGTCCGATCACGATCACCTCGGGCTCGAGGTTGCCCAGGCTGAACCCCTCGACGTCGGGGAACCCGCCGTCGGTATAGATCTTCAGCTTGGGCGTCGCGACCGCCGAGGCGACGGACCCCTCACCAATCTGCTTCGAGGGGTTGGCCAGGCCCGCCGCCACCTGGAGCGCCTCGCGGAGCGACGTGGGACCATCGGTCGGCGCGATGCCGTCGATCCGCTGGAGGAGCTGGCGGCGGTCGCCGGTGTAGTTCGTGACGACCTTGGCGCGGTCGGAGAAGGCGATGACCATCGCCAGGTCGTCCGCTTCCATGCCCCGGACGATCTTCTTCGCCTCCTGCTTGGCCCGGTCCAGCCGGCTGGGCGCGATGTCGGTGGCCCTCATGCTCGCCGAGTTGTCGATCGCCAGCACGAACCGCTGCCCCTGGCCGGTCGTGCCCGCGACCCTCGGCCCGGCCAGCGCCAGCATGGCCAGGGACACGGCCAAGAGCTGGAGGACCAGCAGCAGGTTCCTCCGGAGCCGTTGGAGGAGGCTGTTGACGTGCAGGTCCTCGATGCTCCGCCTCCAGAGCAGCGTGCTGGGCACCTGCACGGGACGGCGGCGGAGCTTGAGGAAATAGAGCGCGATGATGCCGACCGGGACGCCCGCGAGCACCAGCCACGGCACGATGCCCAGCGGCGTCGCGAACTCGACGGGAAGGCTCATGTTCCCCCAGGCTCCGATATTCATGCCGCCCGTCCCCGCCTCAGAGTTCGGGCTCGCGGTCCGTCGCCCCCGGCCGCTCGCCCTTCCGCTTGCGGATCATCATGAAGAGCAGATACGCCACCACGGCGCCCGCCACGCCGAAGAAGATCCATGGGTCGTGGACCTGTCCCATCGCTTGATCCTCGATGTCCACCGCTCGCGAAGACCCCGGGCGTTACTTCCAACGTTCATCAAAAGTTCCGGCCGAGAGAAGAGAGATTCACCACAGAGCCCACAGAGAGGAAGACCGAGAGAGAAGAGGGA
>JAFANO010000078.1 GCA_019232645.1 Planctomycetaceae bacterium
GGCCGACGATCGTGAAGGCGTGAGGCAGGAACCCGTCGGCCGCGACCAGGCGGCAGAGGCGGGGGAAGTCCACGAAGCTGGTGTTGGCCGACAGGCAGAGCACCGACAGCAGGCTGGTGATCGCGACATAGTAGAACATCCCCCGGCCGAAGACCGCCGCCACCAGTTGCGATAGGACGCTCTGGTAGCCCGGCCGGCTCTGGTCCAAGGCGCCGATCCCGTAGGCGCGGCAGAGGTAGGCGATGCCGCCGAGCAGCGCGGCCAGCGTCCCGACGATGACGGTGAGCGTCCGCTTGGCGTTCTCCGTCGCGGGCTCGCGGAAGGCGGCGATGCCGTTGCTCACCGCCTCCACGCCGGTCATGGCCGTGCAACCGCTGGCGAATGCGTGCATCAGCAGCCAGAGGCTCGCCACCTGCGCCGCGGCCGGCAGCGCGGGCGGCGGGATGACCGGCCTCGGATGACCGCCGCCCGCAACCGCCCGCGCGATCCCGGTCGCCAGCACGACCACGAACGACCCGATGAACAGATAGGTCGGAAGGGCGAACGTCCAGCCCGACTCCAGCGTCCCCCGCAGGTTCACCAGCGCGATCAGGGCGAGCGTCGCCAGGCAGAGCGGCAGCGTGTACCGATGCAGCTCCGGGAATGCCGAGACGAGCGCGGCGACCCCCGCCGAGATGGCGACCGCAACGTTCAGCACGTAATCCATCATCAGGGCGGCGGCCGCCCAGAGGCCCGCGTGGCTGCCGAGGTTCTCCTTGGCGACGGTGTACGAGCCGCCTCCCCCGGGATAGGCCGAGATCGTCTGGCGATACGACAGGTACAACAGGGTCAGCAGCGCGAGGATGACGACCGTGATCGGGCCGACATACCGCAACCCGGCCGCGCCCAACGGGAGCAGGATCACCAGCATCGCCTCCGGCCCGTAGGCGGAGGATGCCAGCCCATCTAGGCCCAGCGCCGGCACCCCGGCCAGGACGCCGATCTTTCGCTCCGACTGCTCTTCGTTGGCCAGGCGACGGCCCAAGAGGAGCTCGATCAAGGACATCAGGACACCTTGGATGACGGGATGATGATCCGGGCAAAGTGCTCCCCCGGAGCAAATTGCAATCGTCATGCCGTCCGAGATCCAGCCCTCCCGAGGACATCACTCCTGTCGTCATCACGACTCCCGGAGGATCCGGCGGAGGTATCTCACGAGCTGATCCGGGGCCTCGATGTTCGGCGAATGACCGACGCCGGGGAGGATCACGCTCGCGACGCCGAGGGCTTGGGCCGCCCGCTCCACGGTCGGGACGGAGATCAGGATGTCCCGCGCGCCGCCGATGACGAGCTTGGGGCAAGGGATCGACCTCAGCCGATCGCCCGGCCTCCAGTTCGCCAGCGCGACGGGGGCCGCCAGCGAGGCCTCCAGTCGCTGGGCGTGCCCCTCGGCGACCAGTCGCCGCCAGTAGTCGTCGTCGGGCACGGTGGGGGCGATGGCCCTCAGGGCCATCCCGAACAGCGTCCGGTCGGCCTTCAGCGCCCTCTGCCGCTCCGGCTGGATGGCCTCCTCCGGCATCCCATCGACCCAGACCGGGGCGACAGCCGTCAGCGAGCGGACCCGCGCCGGGTGATCGAGCGCGAACTGCATCGCGACGGCACTGCCGAGGGAGTGCCCGACCAGGTGCACGGCGTCGAGCCCCAGCGCCTCGACGAAGGTACGCAAGTCATCGGCCAGCGCCGGGATGCTGTAGCCCGAATCGGGCCCGAAGGTCCGGCCGCGGCCGCGGAGGTCGTAGGCCAGGCCGCGCCGGTCTCCCGGAAGTCGTGCCAGAACAGGCTCCCACCACGAGCAGGTGGCCCAGTTGCCATGGAGGAGGATGATCGGCATGCCCGAGCCGTGCTCAAGGTAGTGGACGTTGAGGTCGCCCGAGCGGATGAACGTCATCAGGTCCCTCCCACGAGGAATCAGCGAGCGCGACGACGGTCCGACACGTCACGGCCCTCTCTATAGTATCCTCCATCCCGCCATCATGAGGCTCCATACGGATTCCATGAACTTCGTGCGCTCGGTCTGCTGATCTGAAATCTCCGAATTTGAGATCCGGACAGAGCGCACAAAAGATCTGGAATGAGTATCAGATGCCCGCCGGCGACTCGACCATCCCAATGGGGATCGACCCTTACCCTCGCGCCGAAGCCTCGCGGGGACGGCGGAGGTGATTGCGCACGTCCTCGAGCAGGCCAAGCTGGATGGGGAAATGCGGCGTCGCGATCGACGAGCGTGCCAGGTGGGTCCTCAGCTCGCGACGCTCGCGGAGCCCCGGCCATTCGCGCAAGGCGTCAAGTTTACCGAGGAGGAAGGGGCGCGCCCGGCCTCGGGCGAGTCGCCAGAGGGCCTGCGCGGCCGTGAACGCGAGATGCGGGACGAGCGCGGCCAGGAGCCAGGAGGCCGGCAGATCGGTCCAGAACAGGACCTCCGCGTTCCGCGCCATCCGACGCTGGAGCGCGGGCCGGGCGTGGTCGTAGCTGGCCGAGACCTCGTGGAGGACCCGGCAATGCGGGGTGAAGACGCAGTCGTAGCCGGCCCAGCGGAGCCGGAACGCCAGGTCGACGTCCTCGTAATACGATCCGAACGAGGGGTCGAACGCACCGACCCGGAGGAGGGCCTCGGCACGGTAGAAGGCGCACGACCCGCTGGCGCCGAAGACGCGGTCGATCGGATGGTCGGCCCAGCGGGTGGCCGGCTGGCCGTGGCCCCGCTTGATCGGCCACCCGAACGCGTGGTAGCCGTCGCCGGCCGAATCGACGCGGGATGGATCGGATCGGACCAAGACCAGCGGCGCGACCGAGCCGACCGTCGGGTCGGCGAACAGGGCAAGCCCGGCTTCGACCCATCCGGGTGTGACCTCGGTGTCGTTGTTCAGCAGCTGGATGAATTCGCCCCGCGCCGCGGCGATCCCTGCGTTCGCGGCCCCGCAGAAGCCGATGTTCCGTTCCAGTCGGACCAGGAGGACGCCGGGATGGGCCCGAGAGAGCCAGTCGGCGGTCCCGTCGGTCGAGGCATCGTCGGCGACGATCACCTCGATGGCCGGTTCGACGGGCCGGCAGCGGGCGACGCTCGCCAGGCAGGTCTCCAGAAGCGGGAGGCCGTTGTAGGTCGGGATGACCACCGAGCAGGTCGGCCGGGGCGACGTCAACGTTCGGCCCTCCGCCGGGGGCTGTTCCAGGAGGTCTTGCCCCAGGCGACGTGCTGGACCGTCATCAGCAGGATCCGAAGGTCGAACCAGAACGACCAGCGCTGGATGTAGTCGAGGTCGTACTGGATCCGCTTGCGGAGCGAGGTCCGGCCTCGCCACCCGTGCACCTGCGCCCAGCCGGTCATGCCGCCCGGCACGGTATGCCGCAGGTCGTAGTCGGGGATGGTCTCGCGGAACTGCTCGACGAAGATGGGCCGCTCGGGCCGGGGGCCGACCAGGCTCATCTCGCCCCGGAACACGTTGACCAGCTGGGGCAGTTCGTCGACATTGGTGTGCCGGAGCCAGCCTCCGATCCGGGTGCAGCGGGAGTCATGGTCCGAGGCCCAAATCGGGCCCGTCTCCCCCTCGGCGTCCCGTTTCATGCTCCGGAACTTGAGCATCAGAAAAGTCCGGCCTCCCTGCCCCACTCGCACCTGCCTGTAGAAAATCGGCCGGCCCGAGGTAACAAGGATCAAGAGCGCCATCAGGGCGAATAGTGGTGAGAGCACGAGCAGGCCGATCGAGGAGCCGATGATGTCGAAAAGGCGCTTGGCCAGCCGTTTGCCCTGGAGCGACCAACCGGCCCAGGCCGCCGTCCGGGTCGTCGAGGGGTCGAGGGCGTACGACGCGGGTCCGCGGGGCTCGTCGGTGACCCAGTGGACGGCGACGTCGGACAGGCTCAACTGGGCGATCCTGGGACGGATCCGCGTGGCGGGCCTCCCCGAGACGGCGACCACGATGTGGGTGGCCCGCGACCTGTCCACCAGCTCATCGAGCCGGTCAATGCCCCCGAGTACAGGCACGGGATCGGCCTGAGGGTGGACGGCGAGCTGACGTCCTCGCCCCAGCGCACCCGAGTAGCGGGGATGGCCTGCATCCACGAACCCGACGACGGACATGCCCGCCCACGGCCCCTGGCTCAGGCAGCGGGAGATCCGTCGGCGGTCGCGCAGGCCGCCCACGATCAAGACGCGACCCTCGGCCGGTCGACTCAGGCGACGCACCCGGCCGGTCAGTTCGAGAGGATTGTACATGGGTTAGCACCGATCCATCGGTGTCGGGCTCGGGGGCGGCGTGATTCCGGGCCCAAGCCCGGGACGACCCCGACGGATTCCACGAGCGGCCTGTCCATCCTTGGCAGCCCTCTCGGATTTCCCTCAAGCTTCTCCATCGGCCGAACCGACGTCATATTCCAGTATTTCGGGAAACTTGATGAACTGTCGGTCCCCGAGCCCATGATGGTCGAACGCGTGCGACGATTCCAGGTCCCCGAGGCGCGGCCTCGAGCCGACTGCGGCCCGTTGCTGACGGTCATCATCGTCAATTACAACGGGTGGTCCGACGTCCTCCGGCTCGTCGAGGGGCTGGCCGCGACGACCGAGGTCGCGACGGGCGTCTGCGAGATCGTGGTCGTCGACAACTCGTCGCAAGGGCCAATCCCCGTGGAGTTGGCACTCCCCCGGCCGGGTCTCCGGCTGATCGTCCGCGACGACAACGGCGGTTTCGCCGTCGGCGTCAACGCCGGCTGGCGCGCCGCCAGGAGCCGCTGGCTGCTGGTGCTCAACCCCGACGTCGAGGTCCCGGAAGGGGCGCTCGCGCAGGTCGTCGCACGGGTCGAACGGTACGAGGCGGATCCCGACACGGCCCCGGGCGTGATCGGGTTCGGCCTTCGCAACCCCGACGGCTCGCGCCAGCCGTCGGTCGGGACCTTTCCCAGCCTTTCCCGGACCGTCCGCGAGCAGTTGATACCGCGCTCACGCCGGAAATACCAGCCAGGTTGGCGGATTCGGCCGGGGTCCGTCGCCTGGGTCACGGGGGCCTGCATGCTCGTCAACTCGCGGCTCCTCGATGTGCTGGGGGGCATGGACGAGGATTTCTTCCTCTATCACGAGGAGGTCGCCCTCTGCCGCTCGGCGCACGGGCTGGGTTGGCGGGTCGATTATGACCCCTCGGTGGAGGTTGTCCACCTACGTCCCTTGCAAAATCGGGCGATTTCCCCCAAGATGCGCGTCATCACCCGGCACAGCAAGCTCCTCTACTTCCGCAAATACCTGTCGGGATGGGAATTCCTGGGGCTCTCCTGGATGATCTCGGCCGAGGCAGTTGTGCGGGGGGCCTGGTCGAGGATGTGGAGGAGGGCCGAGGACGTTCGCGCATGGCAGACGATCGGCGAGGTGGCGCGGGCCTTCCGCGCGGGACGAGAGCCGAGGGGGCGTAACGTGCTCAGGCTGGCCGACGCCCCCGACGGCCGTCGTAGCATCCCCCCGACCGTTCGAGCAGGGAAACCGAAACCCCGGAGGGCCCGTGCCGCGAGGCCCCTCGAACCGCGAAAGGACGGACCCTAGTGTCGCTGTTTCAGCACGGAGTGCGCGTGACCCTCTTGATGGCGACCGCCTTGGGCCTGTTGGGGTGGTTGACCTATCACACCGAGGTCACGTTCGCCGACGGCCTGCGCTACATTCATCAGGCCGAGCAAATCGACAAGGGGGCCTGGTCCGACGGGATCCTCAAGGCGGTCGATCACCCCCTCCACCCGATCGCGATCGCGGCGGTCCACGAGGTCATCGGCGGCGACGGGCCGATCGCCTGGCAACGGTCGGCGCAGGCGGCGTCGATCCTGGCCAGCGTCCTGCTCGTCATCCCGCTCTACCTGCTGACCCTGGAGATCTACGGGCCGTCGACCGCCTGGCTCGGCGCCCTCCTCGTCGCGGCCAACCCGATCGTCGGGTTCGTCACGATCAATCTCCTGAGCGAGTGCACGTTCCTGCTGTTCTGGACGTGGGGGCTCTGGGCGGCCGTCCGTTTCCTCAGGGAGGGGCGGTTCTCTTGGCTCCCGCTGACGATCGGGTTCTCGGCGCTGGCCTACCTTGCAAGGCCGGAGGGGATGCTCCTGCCCCTCGCCCTGGTCGCCACCCTGCTCGTGCTGCCGCTCCACTGGGCGACTCGGATCTACTGGCCGAGGTGGTGGATGGCGGTCGCGTTCCTCGTCGTCGGGCCGTTCCTCCTGGCCGGCCCGTACATGGCCGCCAAGGGGGGGATCGGCACCAAGCCCTCGATCGCCCGGCTGATCGGGACCGCCCCGAAGGCCCCGCCCACGGCGCTGGAGCGTGAGAAGCCCCTGCCCGCCGACCAGACGACCTTCCAGACCTACCGCTATGCCATCCTCAGGATGTTCCGTGTGATGCGGGCGTCGGTGACGACTTCGATGCTGCCGCTGTCGCTCCTCGGCCTGATTGTGGCGTGGCCGTGGTCCCTCCGGGCAAGGGCCTGGCTCTTCTCGGGGATCTTGCTCGCATTGGCAGCGGCGGGCCTGGTCCGGCTCCACGCCACGGGCGGCTACCTGACGATCCGCCACGCGATCGTGCCCGGGATGCTCCTGACCCTGGCCGCGGCCAACGGCCTGGCCTGGTTGATGCGCTCGGTCGTCATCGAGGGCCGCTGGATCGGGCTGGGGCGCGAGCGGTTCCGGCCCGGCCCGGCCGTCTGGGCCGCGCTCCTGGCCCTGCTCGTCGCCCTGCCGCACGCCCGCCATGCGGCCCACGCCAAAGGGTGCTTTGACGTCTACCACGAGGCCGGCTCCTGGATCGCCGACGTCAAGGGCCGCGACCACGGCAAAGTGCTCGACTTGACCGACTGGGCGCTCTACTTCAGCCAGAGCCCCGGGTTCCGCTTCTCCGAGGTGAACTGGGCCGCGATCGATCCCACCACCCGCTGGATCGTCGCCCGCGACGCCCACATCCGCGGACACTTCCAATACAGCCGCCTCGTCAACGACCTGATCGGCGGTCGACGGCCCGTGGTGACCTTCCCTTCCCATCCCGTCAAGGGACGGGTGCAGATCAAGATCTTCGACCGCCTCACACCACCCCCTTCTGCCCTGGCCGGGCCGACGCACGATCGGGGGATCTCGCCGCAGGTGTCGACGGAGGCGAGGATCATTCGACGATAAGGGCCTTTTCGTCTCGTCGGGGCTCGTCATGAAAGCCGCCTGAGACGCATTCCAGAGAGTTTGTGCGCTCTGTCCGAATCTCAAATTTGAGATTTCAAATTTGAAATCTCAAATTTCAGATTTCAAATCTTGAGATTTCTGATTTCAAATCAGCAGACAGGGCGCACGAAATTCCTAGAACCCGTATGAGACCCTCGTCGAAGCTCGGGAGTGATGCTCGATCCTGGTCAAGATGCCGTTCCGCGAGCGTACTTCGTCGCATGAGGTCCTCTGCTCATGAAAATTGCCTGGTTCATCCACCGATACCACCCCGTTATCGGAGGCGCGGAGACCTACAGTCGGGCGATGGTCCGCCGCTTGGTCGCCCGGGGTCATCGGGTTGAGGTCTTGACCAGTGACGCGTACGACCTCGCCTACTTCACCGATCGTCGGCGACTACGGGTTGATGCGACCTCTGACTCGGTGGTCGATGGGGCGGTCATCCGGAGGTTCCGGGTGCGACATCTTCCGTGGCAGCGTTATGTCGGGAAGTTCTTGAGCTACGTCCCGCACTGGCCGACCCGGTGCCGATTCGCATCGTACATGCCCCTACTCCCCGGGATCGAGCTGGTCCGGGGCGACTACGACGCGGTCTTCGGGGTCGGATTCCCCTTCACGATCTTCTCGTACGCCGCCTACCGCACGGCGCGGGCCGCCGGAGCACCGCTGATCCTGACCCCATTCCTCCATCTCGCGACCCCCGGGGACGTGGTCAATCGGGCCTATACCCGTCCTCACCAAAGGCGACTCCTGGCCCGGTCACAATTGATCGTCGTCCCGACCGAGTTGGAGGCGCGGATGATCGAGGGATGGGGTGTCCCCCGATCTCGGTTGCTTCATCTCCCGATGGCCGTCGAGCATTCCGACGTCATGGGCGGGGACGGCGGGCGCTTCCGAGACCGGCACAACATCCCCCCCGACCATGCACTGGTCGGACAACTCGGGGCCCTCGATCCCGACAAAGGGACGAACGACCTGGTCCGCGCCGTGGCTCGGCTGAATGCCGGCCGTCCCGAAGGCCGTCGTGTCCATCTGGTGCTGGCCGGCAACCCGACCCCGAGGTTCGAGTCGTTCGTCGGGGGACTCGTCGCGACGGGCGCCCGATGGCTGACGATCCTGGGCCCCTTGCCTCCCCGGGAGGTCCCCGACTTCTATGCAGCCCTCGACGTCTTCGCGATGCCGTCGCGGACCGACTCCTTCGGGATCGTCTTCCTGGAGGCCTGGGCCAATGCCAAGCCCGTCGTCGCCGCCGCCGCCGGCGGGGTCGTCGAGGTGGTCCGGCATGAACAGAATGGGCTCCTCGTGCCTTTCGGTGACGTCGCCCGTCTCGCCGAGGCACTCGACCAGCTCCTCGCCGACCGGGCGAAGGCAGGGCGCCTCGGGGCGGCCGGAAGGGACCTGGTGACCCGGGGTTACACCTGGGATGAACGATTCGCCACCTTGATTCGACGGGTCCACGAGGTCATCGACGCGCGAACACGACCCACTTCGCTGCGCGCCCCTCATCTCACTGAAACCCGATCCCCGACGCCGAACATGCCGTAAGGACCGACCGATCATCATTGGTTCCCTGTCTCGAGGGGAGGATGCCCGATGCGGATCGCCTGGTTCACCCCCCGCTATCATCCGTGCATCGGCGGGTCCGAGAATTACGTCCGGGCGATGGTCCGGAGGTTCGTGGCGGCGGGGCATGAGGTGGACGTCCTGACCAGCGACGCCCACGACCTCTGGTACTTCACCGACCGGCGTCGGCGTCGGGTGGACGCGCCGAGCGCGTCGTGGGAGGATGGGGCGCGGGTCCGGCGGTTCGCGATCCGGCACCGGCCGTTGCATCGTTACGTCGCGCGGCTGCTGAGCCACGCGCCACACTGGCCGACTCAGTGCCGATCGGCGGCGTACATGCCGATCGTCCCCGGGATCGAGCGGGTCCGCGACGCCTATGACTCGGTCTTCGCAGTCGGGTTCCCGTTCACGGTCTTCTCCTACGCGGCCTTGCGGACTGCGCGCGCGGCGGGGGCGCCGTTGATCCTGACGCCGTTCCTGCACCTGGCCACCCCGGGCGACCCTGTACACAAGCACTACACTCGACCACACCAGGTCCGCCTTTTGGCCGAGTCCGACGTCGTGGTCGTACAGACCGAGCTCGAGGCCGAGGCGGTCCGGGGCTGGGGCATCCCCCGGGAAAAGGTCCTGAAGCTCGGCATGGCGGTCGAGCACGCCGAGGTCATCGGGGGCGACGGACTCCTGTTCCTCAAGCGGCTGGGGATCCCACCCGGCAGCGCGGTGGTCGGGCACCTCGCCACGCTCGACCCGAACAAGGGGAGCACCGACCTCGTCCTGGCCGTCGCCCGGCTCAACCTGGCACGCCCGGCTCACGATCCCATCTACCTGGTCCTGGCCGGTCCCAGCTCCCCCCACTTCGAAGAGTTCCTGGCCAGGCTGCCGGACGGCGTGCCCCCCTGGCTCAAGCTCTTCGGGCCGATGCCCCCGGAAGGCCGCGCCGACTTCTTCGCGGCCCTCGACCTCTTCGCCATGCCGTCGCGGACCGACTCGTTCGGGATCGTCTTCCTCGAGGCCTGGGCCAACGCCCTGCCCGTCGTCGCCGCCGCCGCCGGGGGCGTCCCCGACGTCGTCCGCGACGGCGAGACCGGCCTCCTCGTCCCCTTCGGCGATCTCGACCTCCTCAGCGATTCGATCGCCCGCCTCCTCGATCGCCCCGCGCTCGCACAACGACTTGGTAAGACAGGCCGCGACCTCGTGAGTCGGGGTTACACCTGGGATGACAGGTTCGCCGCCCTCTCTTCCCGGACCTTCCAGGCCATCGCCAATGTCCGAGGCTCCATGCCCGGGTGGACGGGACGTAAAGCGGGGTGATCTACCGGCGTCTGTTGGGGCGAAGAGGAAACCTCCGACCAGTTCAAGCCACCACGGGTCGTCGACGCCGACCATCAGGGCCGCCCCAGGGCCCTGCGCTGGGTGGCGCACGACCGGGAGACCCTCGACCTGAGCTTCGTCCGGCTGATCGAGTCTCGGACGGCCCGGGAGGCGCTCGACTGGGCCGCCAGGGCCGGGGTGCCGCACCTGAGCTTCGTGGTCGGCGACGCCGACGGCCACATCGGCTGGACCATCCTCGGCCGGATCCCACGCCGCCTGGTCCCGGGGCGAGCCGACCCCGCTCCTGCCCGGCACGACCCGCCAGAGCCTCGTCCTCGAGCCCGCCTCGTGACCGCGACGTCGGCCCTGCGCCCCCGCGGCCGGGCGCGGCCCTCGTCGGATAGCCCCTCGGCCTCGACCTGCCTCGCTCAGGCGACCAACCTGTCCCTGACGGTCAGCGCCTCGATCTGCCGGATCTGGATCTTCCCCTGGATGGCGTGTTATGCACACCCGGGTCGCGAATCCAGATAAGTCGGCTTGTCCTGCCCCTCTCCTTTCGCTAAAGTTGTTTGAAGTCAGGGGTACGGTATTGCTGTCCCTCGACCTGAAGGACGGCCGATTCGGCGGTGAAAGCGTCCCCCTTCCATGTTACATTGCCGGTGACGCGCCGACCTTCCGAGGATGATTCGATATTTATCGATGCGAAGTCGGGCGCTTAGCTCAGCTGGTTAGAGCACTATCTTCACACGGTAGGGGTCACTGGTTCGAGTCCAGTAGCGCCCATTGCGGATGAGATCGAGGCCCGGGAGGTCACTCACCTCCCGGGCCTTTGATTTCATCGGCCCATTTCCGCCGGGAGAAGGCCGCGATCTCCCGTCCACTCGACCACGGCCGGCGCCTCCAACTCCCTGGCCTCGGAGACAATTTCGTCGCATCTCTCTTGACGGCCGACGCCGAGCAATTAAATTGGATTTTAAGCTCCAAATGTCCAGAAACGGGGTCGAGGCGGACCGAGGTGGGTTCGCCGGATGAGCTGGCCCGCACGAAAGGGGGATTGCGATGAACGTCACGCCTGGGACGCCTGTCGGGGCGATCGTGGCCGAGCGGCTCGGCCGTGCCCGGGTCTTCGACCGCCTGGGGATCGATTACTGCTGCCACGGGTCGACCCCGCTGGCCGAGGCGTGTGCCCTGCGCGCGCTCGACGTCGGCCGGGTCGTGTCCGAGATCGCCGAGAGCGATCGACGCGACGCGGACGACGCGCAC
>JAFANO010000101.1 GCA_019232645.1 Planctomycetaceae bacterium
TCTCGGGTCGCGCACGCCCGGATCTGCCAGGCGCTGGCGGGCGACCCGACCGAGCAGCTCCTGACCGTAGGCGTGACCGGGACGTGCGGCAAGACGGCGGCGAGCCTCTTGCTCCGGTCGATCTTCGAGGCCACCGGCGAGCGGTTCGGGCTGGTCGGCGCGCTCGGCTGGTCCGACGGGGTGGACGTCCACCCGTCGAGCGGCGTCAGCCCCGGCGCCGAGGGGCTGGCTGCGATGCTCGGCACCATGGTCGAGTGCCGTTGCGCCGGCGCGGTCATCGAGGTCGGCGCGGAGGCGCTGGAGCAGTGCCGGATCGAGGGGCTGGAGCTCGACGCGGCGGTCGTCACCGACTTGGGGGGCACGCTCGGCCCAGGCCTCGACGACCTGCCGGCGCGGCGCCGCGCCAAGGCCCGGCTCTTCTGCAAGGTCGTCCCCGGCGGCGCGGCCGTCGTCAACGCCGACGACCCCCACGCCGAGCTGCTGGGCGCGGTCAACCTCGACGCGAGGCGGGTCTCGTTCGCCATCGATCGGCCCGCCGACGTGACCGCACGAATCGTGCGGCTCGACGCGCGCGGGTCGCGGTTCCTGCTCCGCGGCTTCGACCGCGAGGCAGCCGTCGAGCTCCCGCTGGTCGGCCCGGCGCACGTCTCGCAGGCCCTGGCCGCGGCCGCCGTCGCCTGGTCGCGCGACCTGATGCTCGACGCGGTCGTCGCCGGCCTCGAGTCGGTCACGGGCGTGCCCGGACGGCTCGAGGCCGTGGTCGAGGGACAGGACTTCGCCGTCTGGGTCGACCAGGCGCGATCCGGCCTTGAGCTGTGGCAAGCGCTGGCCTCGGTCCGCGCCCTGACCTCGGGCAAGGTCCACTGCGTCCTCGGCGCCGAGGGGCTCCAGGGCCGCTCGGTCCGGCTGGCGCTGGCCCACGCCGCCGAGGCCGGCGCCGACCGCGTCGTCTTGACCAGCGATAACCCCAGGACCGAGGATCCCAACCAGATCCTCGACGACCTGCTCTCGGGCTTCCGACGTCCGGGTCGGGTCCGGGTCGAGCCCGACCGCCGCCGCGCGATCGAGGCCGCGCTGAGGGACGCCGAGCCCGGCGACGCCGTCCTGATCGCCGGCAAGGGCCAGCGCACCTTCCAGATCTTCGCCGGCACCGCCGTTCCCTTCGACGATCAGGCGATCGCCGCCCAGTGGCTCCGCCGGCGGTACCGGAACCCGAACCGGTCGTCGGCCTGACGCCTGAATTTTGGGTCGCCGCGACGCTCCCGCCCGATCATATCCAGGGGGCCAGGGGGATGGGTGCGCGGTGCCCGAAGATCCCAGCCCCGCTCCGCGCCACCTCCTCGACGGGGAGGCGAGCGGGGGCCATCCAACCGCCATCACTCGGATTCCGCGGGTCGTGAACCGGAGTCGCTCTCCGGCAAGGAGTTGAGGCCGACGTCCCTTGAGGCAAACGTCCCTCGAAGGTGAGGCCGCCTCCCGGCATGATGGCGTGGTCTTGCCCAAGGCCCCGATCACCACGGGGACGGCCCCATGGCTGCACCGTGTTCCACACCGTGCATCGCGCGTCGGCCAAGAGGGCGCGACAGCAGGCCCGGCGGGCCGAGTCGTTCTCCGGCCCGATCCGCAAGGTCCTCACCCCCGAGGTCTGGGAACTCGCGCGACAGGCCGCGCGCCCCCGGCTTCCGCGACGACCCCCGGTGGCCGCTGCAACCCCTGATCTAGACCTGAGCCATGATGACCTGGGGTGTCGGACAGACCGAAGCCGAACGATTCCTCACGGCACGCCCCTTCCTCCCTACTTCTCCGTTAAGGTTCGCGACCATTGACAGCCGGTCGAGGACTTCGGGGGTCAGTTCGGTGGTGTAGGACTTGTTCATACTGTTCATACGAACAATACCCTCGAGATGTTCGTAGAACTTAACGGAGTAGTACTAAAGCATTTTGCAAAATTCGCATTTTTTTTCGTTGACACCAGTCTCCTTCATGCTCCACAATGCCACCGGTGCGAGGGGATAGGTAGCTGAATAGGGTAACATACGTCGAGCGTTCTCCTCGGCCGACGGGATGGAGCGGACCTCACCACCGATCCGGAGATATTCTCTTCCCAGTGGAGATGAGACCGGAGCTGCAGCACGATCACACCGTTCCCGGTCCCTGACCTTACGGCCTCCTGCTGGGCTCGATCAGCGACTTGTGGGCCTGAGTTGCTCGTGGCGGCAACGTTACCGAATCGCCTACTGACCCGCCGACTCGCCTTCGCTGGTGATCCCGAGCGGGAATCTCAGATCAACCAAGCGTGCGATTCTCTGTCGAGGGGAGGCTGGGGTCCGTCTTCAGACCTCGGTCGATGTCCCGAGAGAGCCGGGGTCTGTAAATGGTCCCCAGCCTCCCTGCCGTATCCTCCTTGTCTATTCCTCCGTTCCCCCCTGATAGGAAGATCGGTTTCGGTTTAGTACTACTCCGTTAGGTTTTTTGGACGTTCTGCATGTAAGGATGCCTGCCCTTCAGGAAAACCCTTATTTTTCAAGGGTTTGCTTGAGACTTCGTGGCTGCAATTACAAGCATTTGAT
>JAFANO010000221.1 GCA_019232645.1 Planctomycetaceae bacterium
GCTCGGGTCATCACGCGGACGTCATCGCCGCTGAGCTCGGCCTCGAGGTCGGACGCGACCGCGTCCGGATCACTGCCGACACGGACGCGGACCAAGCCCAAGCTCACCTGGTCGAGCGAGCGCCCCCCGAAGAGGCGGCTGAAGTTCTCGTCGCTGACCAGGATCGCGGCGTCGGCCCCGAAGCCCAGGGGCAGGTCGAATTCGCCGACGAGGTCGACCGGCCGATGGCCGACGAGGATCTTGACCGCCGGCCGACGGGCAAGATCCGGATCGGCCTTCAAGACTCGACTCCAGAAGTCGCGCCTCGGCGCGGGACAGGGGGAGAAGGTGGCGAAGCCGTAGTCGCGGTGGGAGAGTCGATCGATGAGGATCGTGTCCGGCGGTTTGAGGGCCGGGAGGTCCTTGAGGCCCTCCGGCCGCGCCACCTTGACGCACCCCCGCCCATCCCCGGACACGACGCTCAAGTTCAGGCCCTCGACCGCGGCGGGGACGAAGGGCAGGTCCGACAGGTTGAACCCGAGGGTGAAGACTGCACGCTGCTCCGAATCCCGCGACGAGGGCGCCGAAGCTTCGCCTCGAAGCGGACCCTGGACTTCTCTCGACCAAGCATCGAACCCGACGTAGAGGGGGACCGCCTCCCGGACGCCGGGGACGGACTGGACCTCGTCGAGCAGGAATCGCGGGAAGGACCCGGAGTCGTAGAGATAATGGTAAGTGGTGGAGACGACGAGGATGTCGAAATCGAGCCGATCGAGGATGGACGTCGCCGTGCGCCGGACGACCCCGAGGAACCCCAGTTGCATGAGCATGAGGATCGCCGCGAAGGAGACGCCCAGGATCCCCACCAAGGTCCGGCGCTTGTCGTGGATCAGGTTGTACCAGACCAGCTTCCACGACATAGGACGGTCCCGATCGCCTCGATCCCCAGGGCCGCTTCCCGTTCACCTTGGCGCCGTCTTGACCGGATCGTTTGTCGTCGCCGGGTTCGTGGTGTGGATCTCCACCCGCACCTGCGCGTTGGTCAGGTCGCGCAAGTCGTCGCAGGGCTCGTCCACCTTGATCTTGACCTCGACGACGCGGGCATAAGCCGACGCCGCCGGGTCGAGGCCCAGGAGGTCGTTCTTCTTGACCATCAGGGCCTGGGATTCGACCACGCCGGTGTAGGTCCTCGGCTTCAGGCCGTGGTAATGGATCGTGGCCTTCTGGCACCCCTTCACGAGCGTGATCTGGTCCTCGTCGACCTCGGCGATGACGTACATCCGCCGCGTGTCGCCGAGCTGGAGGATCGGCTTGGGGCCGGGCACCTCGCCCGGCTTGGCCAGGAGCATGAGGACGCGGCCCGCGCGGGGCGCCTGGATGACGGTCTGCTTCAGTTGCTCCCGGGCGAGCGCCAGTTGCTGCGTCAGGGACTTCTTGTGGACCGCCAGCCGCACCTGCTGCGAGGCCGACTTCCCCTTCTGGAGCGCGAGGTCGACCTTCCGCAACCGGAGTTCCTGGCCGCGCTTGTACTTCTCGAAATCGACCTTCGCGGCGTTCAGTGCGGTCCGGTCCTGGAGCACCAGGAGCCACTGGCGCTGGAGTTCCTGGTCGGAGACCGAGGCCCGTCGATCGCGGTGCAAGGCGGCGAGGTCGTCGTAATCCTTCTCCGAGCCCTTCAGCTTCTCGGTGAGGAGGTTGATGTTCGCTTGCTGGGCCTCGCGCTCGAGCGGCTCGCAGGCTCGGATCATCTCCTTCTCGAGCCCTGCCTCACGCTCGAGGACGGCCACATGGTCTTCCTCCGCCTTCAACTGCTCATCCGCCTCGGCCAGCTCGGTCTCAATGAGCTTGATCTGCCCCTGGCGCTCGGCATGGCCTTCGATCTTGGCGAGCTCATCGCCGCCCTCGACCGCCTGGCCCTGCGTCACCAGGAATTGGAGGACGCGGGCACCGGCCGGGACCCCGACGGGATAGAGCCCGCCCTCGGGCTCGACCCGCCCGAGCGCACGGACAGAGTCCACGGCGACAAGCGAATCACCCTCGTCGCGCGACGGCCCGGCCCCGCCCGGGGGGGAGGTGTCGCGCGGGGACTTTGACACAGTGCGGTCGGCGCTGCCGGAGAGCAGTCGGGGGCCGATGAGCATTCCGCCGGCGAAGGCCAACCCGACCAGGACGAGCATCGCGGTAAGTCTCTTCATCGGGCCGACTCCCGAAGGTCGAGCGACGAGCCGAGACGACGGCTCGCCAATTCAGGCCGGACATCTTCAAGACTAAAGTGATTCTCCGCCTTGCACCAAAGAATTTTTGGCTCATGGGGTCAGATCGGTGACAGCCGCTCCTCCGCACGATCCCCCAGCGGGCATTGCCTGCCCTCCGCCTTGTCCCCTCCCGGAGCGCGCCGATGCGGACGGCGGGCGAGCTCAAGGGATGAAAAAAAGCCCCATCCATGACTCCAAGTCACGACGGGGCTATGTGGCCGATCGATCTGCCCGTCACGAGCTGATCACGAGAAGATTGATCTTGGCCAACGAATTATGAGGATGTCAAGTGTCCACTCAACGGCCCCGGCAGCGTGGTCACGCGGGACAACTCGGCAGGCTTCGTGGCCTGGCGGGGTCTCCTGCCGGATCCTCCGCCAGGCCACCTGAACAGATCCGACCCGGCTGGGGCTCAGGCCCTCCGCTCCAGCATCGGATGCAGGGACGCCGCGTACGGCAGCTCCCTCGCCTCGGCCTCGGCGAGGTCCCAGGCCGTCGGAGGAGCGAGGGCCTTCACCCGCTCGATCGCCGCGCGCATCCGGGAGGGGTCGACCTCGTGGACATCGATCGGGTCGCCCACACCCCGGAGCATCGTCAGCGTCAGCCGCCCGCCGAGGTGCTGTCGGAACTCCTCCAAGCCCTGGAACAGGTCCTGCGTGTCGCACAGCGCCGGGTGGCCCAGGGTGAAGCCCAGGTCCATCAGGCAGCGCAGGACCCGGTCGGCGTCCTCGCGGGGCAGGCCCAGGGCCAGCGACGAGTAGAGGGTATCAATCGCCACGCCGATGGCCACGGCCTCGCCGTGCCGCAGCCGGAAGTCGGTCATCACCTCGAGCTTGTGCGCCGACCAGTGGCCGAAGTCGAGCGGCCGGGCCTCGCGCGACTCGAACGGGTCGCCTCCGAAGGTGATGTGGTTGCGGTGCCGTTCCGCCGAGGCCCGGATCATCGGCAGCGCGGCCGACAGGTCGCGGCGGCGGATCGGGGAGGCCGAGCGGCAGAGCTCGTCGAACATCGCCGGGTCCTTCAGCAGCGCGACCTTCACCGCCTCGGCGAAGCCGCAGATGAAGTCCCGATCCGGCAGCGTCGTCAGCAGCGAGGTGTCGTTGATGACGGCCCAAGGGACCGCGAACGCACCCAGCCAATTCTTCTTGCCGAACAGGTTCACCCCGTTCTTGACGCCGACGCCCGAGTCGGCCTGCGCCAGCGTGGTGGTCGGCAGCCGGACCAGCCGCAGGCCCCGGTGCGCGATCGCCGCCGCGAAGCCGACGGCGTCCAGGACCGCCCCGCCGCCGACGACCACGACGTAGCTCCGGCGGTCGAGGTCGGCGGCGTGGAAGACCTTGAGCATCCGCTCCAGGATGTGGATGTCGTTCTTGACCGCCTCGCCCCCCGGGACGACCTGCACGTTACCGGCGAGCACGACCCGCTCGGCGTGCGCCGAGGCAAATCTTCGGAGCCGCCGGCCGAGGTCCGGCCGGGCCCGCGCGACGTGCTCATCCAACCAGAACTGGACCCGCGCAATCCGGCCGTCGGACGGTTCGAGGACCTCCGCCAATACCCCCCGATCGGCGCCGAGAAGGTCGTTCGTGAAGTACAAACGATGAACAAACGAAGGCCCAAACGGCACCTGGGTGCGGGTGGGATCGCTTTGGAGTGTCATCGTCGCAGGGCGTCCGCGGTGTGGTGGCGGGAAAGCGTCAGTCCCGGCATTCGGATCGGCTCGGGGTGGAGTTCATCTAAACTCCAATCTTATGGATCGGGGCCTCCGTTGTCGAGGGACCAGATGTGGGGATGGAAGGATGCCGAGCACCCGATGAGAGGGCCATCGAGCGCCTGCGACGCTGCCTATTCATCGTCCCTCTCCGCCGCCGGACTCCGTCGCTCGGCCCTCGGGGGCGACCCTCGCGTCGTCGCCCGGGGGACCGAGGATCGCTCCATCCTCGCCGACCTGGGCGGCTGGGTCGGACGGGATGCGATACTCTTCGTCGCCCTCTCCTTGAGGCAGTGCCTCGGCGGATGAGGAGCACGATGGGGAGGGATCTGCCGCCCGGATATATTTTCCAGGGCCGACCCGGATCAGGGTCATGGCCGGCGGGTCGGGAAGGGGACCGCGTTGTCCTCGACTACGCGCCCGGGCGCGTCGCGGCCGGCTCGGGACCGGACTCGTCACAGCCTTTGGCTCGGGACTCGCCGCGGCCGTGCCGACGAGGGCGGTATCCTGATCCACAGGGGCGTGACCCTTGGCCGGATCACCACCTTTGTGATCCCCCGCACCTTCGGCAGGGTCGCCGGCCGGATCTGCCAATTCCGGAGAAGCCGCCGCGGGTCTTGAGCGGGCCCGGAGTCGCCGGTCCCTCGCCAGCATGACAACACCCCCCAGGACGACCCAACCCGCGAGCCCCGCCCGATTCCAGCCCGTCGCGGCGAGGACGACCAGGAGCGAAAACCAAGCCGCGGCGAAGATTCGGGAACGCAGCAGGGGTAGGGTGGCCGTCGGGCGTAGCTGGGCGATCGGGTCGGGCCGCACGCGGATCGCTCCTCGGGTCGCGGTGGAGGCGGCGTCACTCTCCA
>JAFANO010000341.1 GCA_019232645.1 Planctomycetaceae bacterium
GCACCTCGCCGGGACGGAGCAGGCCGGTCCAGCGGAAGCGGTTCAGGTCGGTCCGCGACCACATATAGCCCAGCGGCGTGGTCAGGTCGGACTCGACCGGGATGTGCGGGCCGACCGAGCGGACCCGGACCGGGTCGATCAGTTGCAGGGTGCACTCGCGGGGCTTGCCGGGGTCCATGTTCGGGTCGCGGAGCCTCGACGTGGGCACGAGGTAGGCCGTCAGCGGGAACGCGATCTCGGGCGGATAGAACCGCTCGGCCCCCTTGCCCGGCTCGCCCGCCAGGCGGACGCCGATCAGCGGAACGCCGAGCCCGAACTGATAGCTCTGCGTCGACAGGCCGTTCACCTCGAAGTCGGAGGCGAGCAGGATCTTGTCCAGGTCGTTGATCGTCCAGGGCGAGTCCCGCAAGGCGACGCGCAGGAGCAGCTCGCCCCCGTGGACCTTCAGCGGGATCGTCCGATCGGGCGCGATCTGCCGGTCGAGCCGCGTCGCCCGGATCAGCCGTTCGAGCCCGCCGTTGTATAGCTCCATCGCCGAGCGGTAGCGCGGGTCGGCCGGCTGCAGCTTGGGGACCTCGGGGTCGAGCAACAAGTCAAAGGCGTAGGCGACCGCGTCGACGTAGCGATCGATGGCCGCGGCCTTGCGCCAGGAGTCGAGCCGGCGTCCCTCGACCCACGAGATCTCGGCGATCGCGTAGACGATCTCGGCGTCGGGGTTCGCGCGCGCCCGCCGCTCGAGGGTCGCTAGGGTGACGTTGACGTCCCGGCGATACTCCTTCTCGAGGTCGTACCGCCGCAGCGTCTCGATCGTCCGCTCGCTCGGCCGGTCGAGCTGGGCCACGCTGCGTTGATAGGCCGAGTGCGAGCGGCCCCGGCTCGGCTGTACGCTGATGTCCTGCCAGCCGAGTAGCGAGGAGACGACGATCGTCAGTTGGGCGAGAATCATGGACGGGCCACTCCATCGACCCAGGCGGGGAATTCCTCGGGCGCACCGGCCCGCAGGGGCGGGACGGCGGCGCGAGCATGATACGACGGGGTGGCCGACGGTCAAGGTCGGACTGCGGGCGACATCGTCCGGGGGAGCGTCGGGAGGCCGCCGCGCGACGTGTGAAGGGTCGGGGCGAGGATCCATCCTCGTCGGGTGCGGGAAACGCACGATCTTCCGTTACAACGAAGGACTGATGCGATTCATGCATCTTCGATAAATTATCAAAGCTCTGGGAATCGCAGGATTTGAGCTCGAGATTTATTTTTAAAAATAAGGAATTACAAATCATCCATCATGAATCTCAAATTTGAGAGAGTCTCTCAGCAGACCGGCTGCACGAAATCTCCGGGACTCGTCTCAGCCCACCTCGGCCGCGCCCGCGGCGTGCTCGAGGTAGCGGTCGATGACCTCGTCGATCGGCCCGTCGCCGACGACCAGTCCCTTGTGCATCCAGACGCCTCGGGTGCACATCTCGCGCAGGGCATTCATGTCGTGCGAGACGATGATGACGGCGTTCGAGCGGTCGAGCAGGGTCACGATCCGCGCCTTGGCCTTGTCGAGGAAGGCGGCGTCGCCGGCGCCGAGCGACTCGTCGATCAGGAGGATGTCGGGCTCGATCTCGGTGGCGATCGCGAAGGCCAGGCGCGTGTACATGCCGCTCGAGTAGTACTTCAGGGGGAGGTCGGCGAACTCGCGGAGGCCGGTGAACTCGTAGATCCCCTCGACCTTCGCCTGCATCTCGCGGCGGTTGAACCCGAGCATCGCGCCGTTGAGCAGGATGTTCTCGGCCCCGGAGACCTCGGGGTTGAACCCCGCCCCCATCTCGATCAACGGGGCGACGTTGCCCCGGACTTTGACCGACCCTGAAGTCGGCGGGTAGATCCGCGCCAGGAGCCGCAGGAGCGTGCTCTTGCCGGCTCCGTTGGCCCCGAGGATCCCCAGCCGCTCCCCAGTCTCGACGCGCAGGTTCACCCCTCGAAGCGCCCAGAACTCCGACGAGGATACCGGCGCCTCGCGGCGGAGGAGCAAGTCGAGGGCCGCCCGCTTGAGCGAGTATTGCTTGTCGAAGTAGCTGACGAACCGGAGCGAGACGTCCTCGAGCTCGATCAGCGCCTCGACCGCCTCCGCGCGGCGATCGACCGGCCGGGGCCGCTTAGAGCCGGAATACGAACTTGTCTTCATGGCACTTGAATGCGGCATAACCGACCCCCAGGCTCGCCGTCGCGATGCCGGCAGCCAACAAGAACAGGATGAGATGAGGCCAACTCCCATCGAAGATGATCGTCTGGAACAGCTTGATGAACGGATAGGCCGGGTTCAGCCAGAACCGCCACTCCGCCCCATTGAGCATGCTCGTCTTGTAGAAGATCGGGGTCGCGAAGTACCACGCCTGGAGGAAGACCGCGACCAGGTGGCCGCAGTCCCGGTAGAACGTGTTGGCCGTGGCCACGACCAGGCCGAGCCCGAACGTGAAGAGCGCGAAGAGGAGGATGACCACCGGCAACGCCAGCATGGGCACGGACAGCCGCGCCCCCATCGGCTCGAGCAGCAGGAACAGCGCCGTCATCGACAGCACCAGGGTCGTCAGGTTGATCAGGAGGCGGGCCAGCGGGAAGATCAGCTTCGGCAGGTAGATCTTCCGGATCAAGTGCTCGCTCTGGATGATCGACATCGCGCAGTCGTTCAGGCTGGTGCTGAGGAAGTTCCAGGGGACCATGCCCGCGAACAGGTAGACGGGATAGTTGCCCTTCGCGAAGTCGAAGACCTGCGAGAAGAAAAAGGTCATCGTGGCCATCAGCAGGATGGGGTTCATCAACGTCCAGAAGAACCCCAGCACCGAGCGCTGGTAGCGGACGCGGAGGTCCTGCACGACCATGTTCTGGATGACGGGCCAGAACCGGGCGAGCTGTTGGCGATC
>JAFANO010000397.1 GCA_019232645.1 Planctomycetaceae bacterium
TTCCTCTACCCCAGGCCCCGCGACTACCGCAACGGCCTCTTCAAGTTCACCTCGACGCCCCTGGGCGAGAAGCCGACCCGCGAGGATCTGCGCAAGACCATTAACCATGGTCTGCACGGCACCTCGATGCCCGCGTTCGAGGCGCAAATGTCCCCCTTCGAGATCGAGCAAGTCATCGACTACATGACCTTCCTGAGCATGCGGGGCGAGACCGAGCTGGCGCTGATCGAGGAGGCCACGCTGGCCGACGAGGGCGATGCCGAGGCCCTGTCGCCCGACACGGCGGCCGACCTGGCCAAGGCCGTCTTCAACAAGTGGAAGAAGGCCGAGGCCGTGGTCATGAACCCGCCGGTGCCCCGGATGTCGTCGAGCCGCGCGAGCATCCTCCGGGGCCGACACCTGTTCCTCGGGGGCGCGATCAAGAGCCCGCAGGGCCAGGAGGTCAAGGTCGACTGCGTCTCGTGCCACGGCCCGCGGGCGATCGGCAACGGCCCGAGCTTCGTGGCCCAGGAGATCTTCAACACGATCGTCTTCAACGGCAAGATCTCCCGCAAGTTCGTGCTCACCTCGGGAGAGCTGGAGATCCTCCAGGCGCTGACGGATATGGAGGCCAAGGGGGAGGCCCATGCCCCCGAGTCCGGCGGGGACAAGTCGGAGGCGAAGGAAGCCCGGCCGACCACCCTGCGGAACTTGGTCGAGGCGCTGAGGAAGAGCATCGGCCTCGGCGACAAGGACGACCTCGCAGCGATGAAGCTGAAGATGGGCTACACCGACTATCCGGGACACAAGGTCAACTCATTCGAGCGGATCGTCGAGGCGCAGCTCGACGACCTGGAGACCAAGGGCCTGGTCAGTCGGGGCTTCGGCCTGGGCGCGACCCGATATCACGCGTTGATCGACCGCAAGACGGGCGAGCTCTGGAACAACTCGCTCGACGAGTGGGGCAACCCGCTCCGCCCGGCCAACCTGAACCGCGGGGTCTACAAGGGGGGCCGCCGGCCGATCGACCTCTACTGGCGGATCGCCAAGGGGATCAACGGCGCCAAGATGCCGGCGCACTACCCGACACTGGATCCGGAGCGGATCTGGGACCTCGTGAACTTCGTGCTGGCGCTGCCCTACGAGCCCAAGCTGCTCGAGGGGGCCACCCCGCCCGGCGCCGTCCCGGCCCCGCCCTCGTCCGCCGTGGCCCGTCGCTGACGCCGACGCGTCGGGCCGGGCCGGCATCCGTCCGATGACCTCGTCCCGTGGAGCAGACCGGGCCGGACACCGCCGCCTCCGTCCGCCCCCTCGCACTCGAAGCTCGACCAAGGGAGCGTTTCCGTGCGTTACTGGAGTATCCTCTTCGCCCTGGCCGCGCTGTTCAGCGTCGCCTGTTTCGCCTACGCGCCGTTCGACGCGAACTGGTGGCTGCCCAACGATCCGGGCAACCACCACCACGTCGTCTCCTCCTTCGGCCGGGAGATCGACAGCCTCTTCCTGATCATCCTCTGGATCACGGGGATTGTCTTCATCGGGACGCAACTGGTGCTGGTCTGGGAGTCGTTCCGGTTCGTGGACCGGCCGGGGCGGGTGGCGACCTATTTCCACGGCAGCCAACGGCTCGAGGTGGTCTGGACGATCATCCCGGCGGCGATCCTGGTCTTCATCGCGCTCTACCAGATGGGGACGTGGGCCGAGATCAAGTTCCGGAGCTCGGCGCCGAAGGTCCCGCCGCTGGCCGAGATCACCGCGCGGCAATTCCAGTGGATCATGCGCTATCCCGGCCCCGACGGCCGGCTGAACACGACCGACGACGTCCACCTGGTCAACGACCTGCACTTCGTCAAGGGGAAGCCGGCACTGATCTACCTGCGGTCGCAGGACGTGCTCCACTCGTTCTTCCTGCCCCAGCTCCGGATCAAGCAGGACGCCGTCCCGGGCCTGACCATCCCCGTCTGGTTCGACTCCGACACCGCCGGACATTACGAGCTGGTCTGCGCCGAGCTCTGCGGCTGGGGCCATTACAAGATGCGCAGCAACGTGACTGTCCACGAGACGCAATCGGATTTCGACGAATGGATGAAACGGGCGATCGCCGATCAGGGCGTGAGCCAGCTCGCCGCGGCCGGCGGCCCTCAGGGGAGGTAAGACGACGATGAACCCAGAGAACGCCGCCCACGGCCCCTCGACGCCCACCGACGGCCACGATCATGGTCACGGAGCGGGGCAGGCGCACGACCCGCACGTCCACGAGGACACCCGCAACGTCCTCCAGCGCTACGTCTTCTCGACCGACCACAAGGTGATCGGCATCCAGTTCCTCTTCTCGGGGCTGATCTTCTTCATCATCGGCGGGCTGCTGGCGATGGCGGTCCGCTGGCAGCTGGCCTGGCCCTGGAAGCCGATGCCGCTGCTGAGCCAGTGGCTCTGGTCGTCCCCGTCGCTCGGCTACCGGATGCCGCCGGAGGACTACAACAAGCTGTTCACGATGCACGCGTCGATCATGATCTTCTTCGTGATCATCCCGCTCTTGACCGGCGCCTTCGGCAACTTCCTTATCCCGCTGATGATCGGGGCGCGCGACATGGCGTTCCCCAAGCTGAATATGCTCAGCTACTGGGCGATGCCGTTCGCGATGATCGCGATCATCTACTCGTTCGTGGTCCCGGGGGGCTCGGCGGAGGCGGGCTGGACGAGCTATCCG
>JAFANO010000404.1 GCA_019232645.1 Planctomycetaceae bacterium
TCGTCCGGACCGGGCTCTCGACGATCAGCTTGACGCCGACGGCGGCCGCCAGATGGAAGACCACGTCGCACTGGTCGACCTGCTCCGAGACGACCGACCGGTGGTGGACGCTGTCGAGGGTGTAATGGAACCGGGGATGTCCCTTCAGGTGCCGGATGTTGTCGATGCACCCGGTCGAGAGGTCGTCCAGGATGTAGACCTCGTCGCCGCGTCCGATGTACGCATCGGACAGATGCGACCCGATGAAGCCGGCCCCTCCTGTGATGAGAATGCGCATCTGGCCACCTTCCGACAGGGGGAACTTCCCCATTCCGTTCGATCCCGACGTCGGGGCCGCCCCCGGTTCACGCGGCGACGATCTTCCCCCGGTCGGCCCCTGCGATCCTTCGCGTGGCCCCCCGCGTGTCGACCACGAGGCTTGAATGACGCACGATGGCGTCCCAGTCGAAGCGCGCGTGGTCGGTCGCGACCAGCGCGCAGTCCTGCGCCGCCAGGATCTCGGGCGTCAGGGGGACGCTTCGGAGCCGGATGCTGTGCCCCCGCAGCGGCGGCAGCACCGGGACATGGGGGTCGCTATACGAGACGACGGCCCCGCGGTCCTGGAGCAGCTCCATCAGCTCGACCGCGGGGCTCTCGCGGCAGTCGTCGACGTTGGGCTTGTAGGCGGCACCCAGGACGAGGACGCGGCTCCCCTTGAGCGGCTTGCCGCGGTCGTTCAGCGCCGTCATCAGGCGCTCGAGCACGTAATGCGGCATGGCGGTGTTGATCTCGCCGGCGAGCTCGATGAACCGGGTGTGCATGCCGTATCGCCGCGCGACCCAGGTCAGGTAGAACGGGTCGATGGGGATGCAGTGGCCGCCCAGCCCCGGACCCGGGTAGAACGCCTGGAAGCCGAAGGGCTTGGTCCTGGCGGCGTCGATCACCTCCCAGACGTCGATCCCCATGCGCTCGAAGACGACCTTGAGCTCGTTGACCAGGGCGATGTTGACCGCTCGATACGTATTCTCGAGGATCTTGCAAGCCTCGGCGGCCTCGGACGACGAGACCGGGACGACCCGGGGCACGACCGCCTCGTACAGGACCCGCGCCAGCTCGCCGCTCGTCTCGTCCCAGCCGCCGACCACCTTGGGGATGTTGGCGGCCGAGAACGTCGGGTTGCCGGGGTCCTCGCGCTCGGGGCTGTACGCCAGGAAGAAGTCGCATCCCGCCTCCAGCCCGCCGGACTCCAGCTCGGGGCGGAGCACGTCGCGCGTCGTGCCGGGATAGGTCGTGCTCTCCAGGACCACGAGCTGCCCCGGCCGGAGGTGCCGGCCGATCGTCCGGCCGGTGTTGATGACGGCCGTCAGGTCGGGCTCGTGGTGCGTCCCCAGCGGGGTTGGGACGCAGATCAGGACGGCATCCACCTCGACCAGGCGGCCGAAGTCGGACGTGGCCGCGAACAGGCCGCTGCCGCGCAGCGCCGCCACCCGCTCCGAGGCGATGTGCCCGATGTAGCTCTGGCCCGCCTCGAGTCGCTCGACCTTCGTCGCGTCGATGTCCAGGCCCAAGACCGGGAACCCTTGGCCGGCGAACAGCTCCACCAGGGGGAGCCCCACGTATCCCAGGCCGATCACCCCGACCCGGGCCCGCCGCTCCTCGATCTTCCGCCGCAGCTCACCCGCGTGCTTCGGTGCCCGGTGGGCCCGTGGCGTCCCATTCTTCGACGTCGTGGGTGGCATCACCAAGACCCGCGTTGCGTCCTCCATCGCGCCCACCCTTCCTCTCCTGGCAATCGTCTCCGGTTCCTGATCCGCTGGCGATCACCCCCGGCGTGCCCGCAGCCAGACTCAGGAATCACCGCCCGAAGAGTGGGCGTCCCCAGTGTATCGAGTCGACCGACGGACCGCCACGCGTCGTGTCGACTGACCGGACGAGTGAGAATCCTTCGAGTGTTTTGTGGTCAGTCTGTAGCCGGGGATCAACGGGTGGAAACCCGACGGCGAGAGACCCGCCTCACCATTGCCACTGAAGTGGCGTGGCTTGCGGCGGGTTCTTCCTATCAGACGGCGAGCGGTCAGGCCTTGGCGGTCGCCTTCTCGGTCTGCGCCTTCCTGACGATCTCGTCCTGGAACTTGGCGGGGACCTTCTGATACTTGAGGAACTCCATGCTGAAGCTCCCCTTGCCCTGGGTCATGCTCCGGAGGTCGTTCGAGTAGCCGAACATCTCGGCCAGCGGGACCTCGGACG
>JAFANO010000470.1 GCA_019232645.1 Planctomycetaceae bacterium
CGCCAGCGCCTCGTCGAGGCTGAAGTGCCCCGGGTGCGGCTCGTACCGCAGCGCGTCCAGGATCAGCGTGTCCAGGCCCTCCAGCAGCGGCCAGCTCGCCTCGGGGATCCGGTTGACGTCGGTGCAATACGCCAGGTCGCCCACGCGGAAGCCTAGCACCTTGAACCGGCCATGGTCCAGGCGGATCGGCAGGATCCGCTCGCCGATCACCTCGAAAGCGGCCCCCGGGCCGATCCGCTCGAAGTGGACCTTGGGCAGATACCCGGCCGGGAGCTTCGCCGTCCGTTCATCGAACGCGAACGCGAAGACGCGACGGATGTGTTCCTCGACCTCGGCCTCGCAATAGATCGGGATCGACCCCCCCACGTACTTGGGGAAGATCCGGGCGTCGTCGAGCCCGAACAGGTGGTCGACGTGGTAATGGGTGTAGGCGATCGCATGCACCTGTCGGACACGCTCGCGGAGCAGTTGCAGCCGCATCTCCGGGGTCGTGTCGATCAGCAAGTTGCCACCCGGCAGGTGCAGCAAGACGCTCGGCCGGGTCCGCTGGTTCCTCGGGTCGGCCGACGTGCAGACCGCGCAGTCGCAGCCGATGACGGGGACCCCGTTCGAGGTGCCGCTGCCGAGGAACACCAGTCGCCGAGAGGCCGTCGCCGTGAGCTTTATCAAGTCCCCACGCCTCCGGATCATCCCTAACAAAGCTGCCGAGCCCCGTGTCCGGCCCGCCTGAGCCCCCATTGTACGATCCCGAGGCGACGGTTGCGATCTCAGAACATCCGGGATCATGGGGGTTCCATCGATTCCAGGTGCTCGTCGCGCGTGCCTCCATCAGGGCGGCCCCCGTGCGCGCCCGGCCGGCGATGTGCCGGGTCGTCCCGCGAGCGAACCCTCCGGCCGGGGACGACGTAAACGGTCTGGATACCGCCATGAGGGCCGCGCGGATTCCCGGCGAATTCTCCCGCCGGGGTCGTCCTCATAGGAATGACAGGCAGCGCTCCGGACGGCCGGCGCGGGCCGGAAGTGCCAGCGACCCGCGCCCCCACTCGCCTTGACGGACCACGAGCGTCTGATGTAAGCTAGGCCCTACAATCGACTTAATGCTCAACCCTGAAGCTCGAAACCTGGGTATGGGGCGAATCCGGCAATGGAACTGCTTAGCGATCTCTGGGATAAGACGACCGACGCGTTCACCGCGGTCTCGGAAGGCGTCTCCGAAGGCCTGATCCGGCTCTTCGGCAGCTCCAACGAGCGGCAGGTCCGCCGGATGCGCATCACCGTGGCCCGGATCAACGAGCTCGAGCCGGCCATGCAGGCCCTCTCCGACGACGCGCTGCGGGCCAAGACCGATGAGCTCCGGCAACGCCTGGCGCAGGGCGAGACCCTCGACGACCTCTTGCCCGAGGCCTTCGCCGCCTGCCGCGAGGCCGGCCGCCGCTTCCTCAAGATGCGGCACTACGACGTCCAGCTCATGGGCGGCATGGTCCTGCACGGCGGCAACATCGCCGAGATGGTCACCGGCGAGGGCAAGACCCTCGTCGCCACCCTGGCCGCCTACCTCAACGCGCTCGAGGGCAAGGGCGTCCACGTCGTCACCGTCAACGACTACCTCGCCCGTCGCGACGCCGAGTGGATGAGCCCGATCTACAACGGCCTGGGCATGACCGTCGGCGCCATCCAGGCCGACATGGACTCCGAGGAGCGGCAGCGGATCTACGCCCGCGACATCACCTACGGCACCAACAACGAGTTCGGCTTCGACTACCTCCGCGACAACATGAAGCCGACCAAGGAGTTGCAGGCGCAGGGCGCGCTCCACTACGCGATCATCGACGAGGTCGACAGCATCCTCATCGACGAGGCCCGGACCCCCCTGATCATCTCCGGGCCGGCGTTCGACGACGTCCGCAAGTACGCCGAGGCCGACCGCATCGCCCGCCTGCTCCAGAAGGACAAGCACTTCGAGGTCAAGGAGAAGGAGCGGACCTGCCACCTCAACGACGAGGGGATCCGCGAGGCCGAGCGGATCGCCGGGATCGAGAGCTTCTACACCCCCGGCAACATGGAGTGGCCCCACCTCATCGACAACGCCCTCAAGGCCCACCACCTGTATAAGCGGGACCGCGACTACGTCGAGCTCAACGGCGAGATCGTCATCGTCGACGAGTTCACCGGCCGCCTCATGACCGGCCGCCAGTGGTCCGACGGCCTCCACCAGGCGGTCGAGGCCAAGGAGCGGGTCAAGATCAAGGAAGAGAACCAGACGCTCGCCACGATCACCCTCCAGAACTTCTTCAAGCTCTACAAGAAGCTCGCGGGCATGACCGGCACCGCCATGACCGAGGCCAACGAGTTCGCCAAGGTCTACGACCTCGACGTCATCGCCATCCCGACCAACCGCCCGTTGACCCGCCAGAGCTACTCCGACGTCATCTTCCGGACCGACCGCGAGAAGCTCAAGGCGATCATCGACGAGATCCGCGAGGTCCACGCCACCGGCCGGCCGATCCTGGTCGGCACGACCTCGATCGAGAAGTCGGAGCAGCTCTCCGGGGCGCTGGAGCGGCACGGCATCGCGCATCAGGTGCTCAACGCCAAGTACCACGAGCGTGAGGCCGAGATCGTCGCCCAGGCGGGCCGCAAGGGGGCCGTGACGATCGCCACCAACATGGCCGGCCGGGGCACCGACATCATCCTCGGCGGCAACCCCGAGTTCATGGCCTGGGCCGACCTGAAGCGGCTGACCGACGCGCACGGCCGGCCCCTCTACCCGACCCGCCTGGAAGTGCCCCAGCCGACCTGGGACGCCGCGGTCGCCCGGTACGAGCCCGAGATGAAGGCCGAGGGGCGCGAGGTCGCCGCCCTGGGCGGCCTGCACATCATCGGGACCGAGCGGCACGAGAGCCGACGGATCGACAACCAGCTCCGCGGCCGCTCCGGCCGCCAGGGCGACCCCGGCTCCTCCCGCTTCTTCCTGTCGCTCGAAGACGACCTGATGCGCAAGTTCGCCGGCGAGTGGGTCTCGAATGTCCTGACCCGGCTCGGCATGGAGGAGGGCGAGGCGATCGAGAGCCGGCTCGTCTCCCGCCGCATCGAAGGGGCCCAGAAGAAGGTCGAGGAGCGCAACTTCGACAGCCGCAAGAACCTCCTCGAATACGACGAGGTCATGGACGAGCAGCGGAAGCGGATCTACTCGTTCCGCCAGCGGCTGCTCGACGGCATGCCGACCAAGGACACCATCCTCGAGATGATCGACAACCAGGTCCGCGACGCCGCCGACCGGTTCCTGGCCGACGACTACGGCGCCGCCAGCTTCGCCGAGCTGGTCGGCCAGCGGCTCGGCGTCGAGCTGCACGCCCGCGACTTCAAGGGCCTGACCTTCGAGGAGGCCGAGGAGGAGGCCAAGCGCCAGGCCGAGGGCCAGCTCGCCGACCTCGTCCGCGAGGCGGTCGAGGAGAACCTGCCGTCCGACGCCGAGCCCTCGGAATGGACCTGGCAATCGCTGGCCACCTGGGCCAACTCGCGCTACGGCCTGAACCTCAAGGACCGCGAGCTCAAGAAGTTCGCGCACGTCGACCGGGACAGCTTCGACTTCGACCGCGACGGCCTCGAGGAGTTCCTCATCGAGAAGGCGTCCACCTCGGCCCGCAAGGTCGACCTGGAGCCGGCCCGCGAGTTCCTCGCGGAGGACTGGGGCCGGCGCTCGCTGGCCGGCTGGCTCCACCACAAGTTCGGGGTCGCCGTCGACCCGGCCGATTGGGCCGACCTCGACACGGGCCGGATCGTCCGCCAGATCCAGGACCAGGCCCGCCAGCTCTACGCCCAGAAGGAGGCCGAGTTCCCCGTCCGCGTCGGCATGACCCGCTACCTTCGCGAGCGGACCCAGACCCAGCCCGCGTCCTACAACCGCGAGGGCCTGGCCGCCTGGGCCTCCGAGCGGTTCCACCTGCTGCTCGACCCCGAGGAGTTCCACCTCAAGCTCCGCCCCGAGATCGAGGCGACCCTCCTCGACATCGCCCACCGGCATTATCCGGGCGCCCGCCTCGCCGCGGAGCTGGAGCGCAAGCTCGAGGCCACCTACGGCCCGATCCCCACCGGCAGCAAGGTCGCGCCCCCGCCGCCCGAGGAGAAGGCCCTGGCCGAGCTGGCCGGCTGGGCCCGGCAGGAGCTGGGCGTCGAGACCACCGCCGACGAGCTCGCGGCCCTGCCCCGGGCCGACGCGCGGGCCCTCTTCATCAACGCCATCGACGCCCGCCACCGGCCCGAGATGCGCGAGATGGAGAAGATGCTCGTCCTCCAGATCCTCGACTCGAGCTGGATGGAGCACCTCCGCGCGATGGACCACCTCCGCAGCTCGATCGGGCTGCAGGGCTACGCCCAGGTCGACCCCAAGGTCGAATACAAGCGCGAGGGTATGAAGATCTTCGCCGAGATGTGGAGCGGCATCGACGACAAGGTGACCGACCTGATCTTCCGGGTCGAGAGCTTCGACCCCGACTTCCTCTCGTACCTGGGGATGCGCTGGCAGCTCGACCGGGCGCAGACGATCCACGAGGCGCCGGCGCCGGAGCCCGCGGGGGTCCCGGGCTCGGGCATCCGCTCCCAGCAGGAGGCGGCGATCGCCGCCAGCCAGCAATCGACCGAGAAGAAGCAGGAGCCGCTCCGCAACCTCGGGAAAAAGGTGGGACGGAACGACCCATGCCCCTGCGGTTCAGGTAAAAAGTTCAAAGCCTGCTGCATGCGCAAGGAAGCCCACGCCGACCCGTTCTGATCCCCGGGCCGGCCGTCGCCGGCCCGTCCTCAAGCGAGATCCGGCGCGCAAGTCCTTTCCTTTGAAAGGATGACGTGCCGGAGGTCTCGCCCCACTGGCGCCCCTCCGCGACGGGCTCGCCCCTCCCCTCCTCCCGCGAACGCCCGGCCGGAGTCGTGCAAGGCATGACGCTTGCATCAAGACGGGTCGCCAACTTGAGCGAAAAAGGAAAATGGTGGGCCCTCTCCCCACGACCCGATCCTCCCGTGACGGGTCCGGGATGGGGGTGCATAAGGATCCCGCGGGTCCTCGTGTGCTGTGCGAGCGTCACGCCGAGCACGAACCCGGCTCGCGGCGCCCCCGACTCATACGCATTCCGGATATTTTGTGCACTTTGTCCGGATCTCACATTTGAGATTTCAAATTTGAGATTTCCATAGGAGTTACACAGTTGTACAGTAATCGTACAGTAGGTGGACGGAAAACGGCTTACCACGCAAACGCTATCTGACCTAAGTTCCGGTCCATCTCGCCCATTATTCTGTACGTTAGTCAACCAACTGCGTAACTCCTATTCCAATTTCAAATCAGCAGATCGGTGCACAAAATCCCTGGGACCCGTATCAAGGGGACGGTCACCGCGGCCACGGTCCTGCGGCAATCAAGGTCGTTCTCCGAAGGGCCATGGAACGCCAGGCCCACATCTTCGTGGGCCTGGCGCGACCCCACCGGGCCTTCCCGCGAGGAGGTGGGGCCGGCCCTTCGAGGTCCCCGGCACAACGGGTCGAACGGATCCGCACTAGGGAAAGGATTCCCCTGATGCCTTTCGTGCTCAACCTGATCTATCTGGTCCTCCTGCTGGGCTGTGCTCCCGCACTGATCTACCGGACGTTGAGGACGGGCAAGTATCGCGAGGGGTGGTCCGCGAAGCTGCTGGGGCAGGCCCCGCTGCGGATCGGGGACCGCCCGTGCGTCTGGTTCCACGCGGTGAGCGTGGGCGAGGTCCTGCTGCTCCGGCCGATCGTGCGCGAGCTGGGGCGGCGCCGGCCGGGGTGGGAGATCGTCCTCTCGACGACGACCACCACCGGGCTGAACGTGGCCCGGAGGACGTTCCCCGACCTGGTCACGTTCTTTGCACCGCTCGACTTTAGCTGGGCCGCGCGCAGCGCCGTCGCCCGGGTCCGGCCGACGGTGCTGGCCCTGGTCGAGCTGGAGCTCTGGCCCAACCTGGTCTGGGCGGCCAAGCGTTCGGGCGCCCGGGTGGCGATCATCAACGGCCGCTTGAGCCGGCGGAGTCACCGCGGCTATCGCCGGCTCCGGGGGCCGCTCGGCCCGACCCTCCGTCGGCTCGACGCGGTGGCCGCGCAGACCGAGGAGTATGCCGCCCGGTTCATCGACCTCGGCGTGCCGAGCCAGCGGGTCCGGGTGACGGGCTCGATCAAGTACGACGGCCTGGAGAGCAACCGGGACAACCCGCAGACGCTGGCCCTGCGCAGGGAGCTGGGACTCTCGCCCGCGGACCTGATGTTCGTCGCCGGGAGCACGATGGACGGGGAGGAAGCGGCCGCCCTGGCGGCCTACCGGGCCGCCCGCCGGAGGCACCCGAGGCTCCGGCTGATCATCGTCCCCCGGCACGCCGAGCGGTTCGACGAGGTCGTCGCCTGGCTCCGGGGGGAGGGCGAGTGGGTCGTGCGTCGGAGCGCGGGTGAGATCCCTCGGGGCGGGTCCGAGCCGCCGCCCGTCATCGTCGTCGACACGATCGGCGAGCTGGGGGCGATCTGGGGACTGGCCGACGTGGCGTTCGTCGGGGGGAGCTTGCGCCCCGGCCGGGGCGGCCAGAACATGATGGAGCCGGCCGCCTTCGGCGCCGCCGTCCTGTTCGGCCCGCACACGTCCAACTTCCGGGAGACCGTCGAGCAGCTCCTGGCGCGCGGCGGCGCGCGGCAGGTCGCCGACGCCTCGGACCTGGCCCGCGCCGTGATCGAGGACCTCGACGACCCCGAGGCCGCCGCGGCGCGCGGGGCCGCCGGCCGATCCTACGTCCTGGCGCAGCACGGCGCCGCCGACCGGACGCTCGCCGAGCTCGATCGCCTGGTCGAGGCGGCCCCCCC
>JAFANO010000478.1 GCA_019232645.1 Planctomycetaceae bacterium
CTAATACTACTCCGTTAAATCTGATTGTCACCCGTCGCAATATCTGTTATACCAAGGAGTTATGGTCCATAAACGATTGATCAAAAACCCTCAATTAATGCGAGCAAGTCCTTGAGATATCGGGGCTTGCGTCGATTCCAGCTCGGGATTTAACGGAGTAGTACTAACACGCTGGGCAAGGCCTTCGAGGCGTTCGCCGCGACCCACCGGCTGCCCGGGCAGACCGGAATGTACGCCGTGTGGTACTGCTTGCGCCTCGCAGGTTACGTGACCGAGGGGGAATCCGGGCCCGTGCTGCACGACCTGCACACGGAGGGAAAGAGCCACTCGAACCCGTTTTCGTGTGGGGATTGAGTCCGGAGTGGCGGAGCCCCGCTATTGGCGGGGCTTGTTGACGCCCCGGCGCGCGGCCTCGACCGTCGCGATGTCGATCTTCCTCATCGTCATCATGGCTTCCATGGCTCGCTTCGCGGCGGCGCGATCTGGATCGGTCGTCGCCTCGAGCAACACGCGCGGCGTGATCTGCCAGGAGAAGCCCCAGCGATCCTTGCACCAGCCGCAAGCGCTCTCCTCGCCGCCATTGCCCACGATCGCGTTCCAATAACGGTCGGTCTCTTCCTGGTTCTCGGTCAGGACCATGAAGCTGACAGCCTCGTTTGGCTTGAAATTCGGCCCGCCATTCAGGCCGATGTAAGCCTGGCCCAGGACGGTGAACTCGACGGTGAGTTCCTCGCCCACCTTCGCAGACGGAATGTCCACGGCGGAGGCGTGGCCTTTCCCGACGTGGCTGTCGGGGAACACGCTCGCGTAGAACTCGGCCGCCTCGCGGGCCTTGCCGCGGTCGAACCACAGGCAGATGGTCATCTTGCTCATCTTCGCTCTCCTCACTAGCCGCAGGCGAGCGCGAAGGCAGCGCTTTGCGGGCCCTCAGGCATCGCCTCGAGAAGATCCCAGCTTCGGGGGATTGGAACCATTTATCGGCCGAAAGTCAACGGACGTACAGTAAAATACCGGGATTGGGCGATCCCTTCGGGCCGGGCTCTCAGGCTGCGCCCCGAGCCCCTTTGGGTCTCGGCCATCCGGTTTCGATGTCCACATCTGGGCAGGCACCAACGACCTGACGCTCGACGCGGCCACCGCGAGCAATACCTACAACAACCAACTCCTGCCGTACATCCAGCAGGCCCAGGCGACCGGCTACAGCGCCGTGATCGTCGCCACCATGCTGCCCCGCACCGACTGCACCGGCTCCTGCGAGACCGAGCGGGTGGCCTACAACACGCTGGTTACCGGCGGTGCGACTGCCAACGGCTACACGGTCGATGACCTCGCAGCCGACAGCCGCCTCCAGAACCCGAACGACACCACCTACTTCGCGGCCGACAAAATCCACCTGAACGACTCGGGTTACGGTGTGGTGGCATCGGACGCCGCGGCCGTCATCACCCCGAAGCTGGCGGCGAATAACAATTTCGACCCGCGCGCTTACAAGCTCTGACATAACCCGACTTTTTCACATAGCGTCATGGTGCAGGATGCGGAAGCAGATGACGTTCGCCGCCAGCGTCGTCCAGGCATCGATGATCACCCCCAGCCGGTCGTAACGCACACGCAACCGCCGCAGCCCCTTCAGCCAGGCGATCGTCCGCTCCACCACCCAGCGGACCTTCCCCAGCCCGCTGCCGTGCGGCGCCCTCTGCTTGGGGATGTGCGGCTCGATCCCCAGCCACCGCAGCAGAGCCCTCGTCGCCTCGCTATCGTAGCCCCGGTCGGCGTACAGGTCATCGGGCAACTCCTTGGGCCGGCCCGGCGTGCCCTTGACCCGGGGGAAGTCGAGCACGACCGGGAGGATCTGCCGGTGGTCGCTGGCGTTCGCCCCGGCCGTGCGGATCGCCAGCGGCATCCCGCGACGGTCGACCATCAGGGTGTGCTTCGTGCCCTTCTTGCGGCGATCGACCGGGCTGGGGCCGGTCGCCTCGCCGCCGCCGAAGGCCCGGACGGTCACCCCGTCGACGATCACCGTCTCGGCGTCGAGCTTGCCGGCCCGCTTGAGGGCGCCCAGCAGGTCGACGTGCAGGCGATCCCAGATCCCGGCCTCCTCCCACTCCCGGAGCCGGCGGTGGGCGGTCCGGCCGGAGCAGCCGAGTTCCGGCGGGACGTCCTCCCAGCGGGCGCCGGTGGTGAGGACGAAGGACGAACCAAATCACCCGGATGACGACCCGGTGGGCGACCCGGGGCCGTCCGCCCTTCGGGCCGACGGGTTGCTCGGGCGGCAGGTGATGGGCGACGGCGTCGAAGAACTCGTCCGGCATGCGGGCCGTAGCCATGGCGGTAGTCTCCTCGATGGAGGGGCGCTACCGAGGCATGGCGCAAACCTGATGCCGGAGGGTTTTGTCAGAGTTTATGAGTCCCCTGAGCATCCCCGTTCAGCAGCCGACGGCGAATAACGGCCCCTCGCGCGCGCCGTCGGGCAAGAGACGACCCATCGGGCCTGTGCTTTCTCACGCCCCCGCAGGGATTTACGCTCACGCCAGGGTTGCAGCCAAACGGGCTGCACCCGATTTGTTTCCTCAGCATGGTCTGCTCTGCTCTGAAAATTTCGCGATATGATTGCCTTTGCTTTCACGGACCCCGAGCGCCGTCGCCTTCGGATCGCCTTGTGCGACTCAGGGCTGCGTTCGGATTCCTCCGGCGGATCAGGCCGCTTCGTTGCCTTCGGCGATCTCGTGATAGCTCGTCCCCTCCTTCAACATGTGGTAGATGATCACGAGGAGCGTATGCGCCACCGCTACTGCGGCGCGTTTCTTGCCCCGGCTCCCCGCGATCCGGCGGAACTTCCGCGACAAGTGCGTCCCCTTGGCCCGAGAGGCCGCCCAGGCCGATTGCACCAGCGCCGTCTTCAGCCAGCGATTGCCGGGCGTCGTCCGACCACTCTGACGCTTCCCGGCGCTCTCGTGATTGCCGCTGGCCAGTCCCGCCCAGGAGGACAGGTGCCCGGCCGTGGGGAAGCGATCCATCTCCATCCCGATCTCCGCCAGGACGATCTCCGCCACGCGACGATCAACCCCGGGGATGGTCATCAGCCGGCCCACCCGCTCCGCGAAAGGGTCCAGCGCCTCCTCGATCCGCTCATCGAACCGTCGGATCATCCGTTCCAGATGGTTCAGGTGGTCCATCAGCGACCGCAGGAGGAAGCGATGGTGTTCCGTCACCGAGCCCTGCAACGCCACCCGGAGTTGAGGGATCTTCCCGCGGAGTCGCCGTCGCGCCAGATCCGCGAGCTTGACCGGGTCAAATTCTCCCCGGATGATCGCCTCGATCATGTCGCGGCCCGAGACGCCCAGGACATTCGAGGC
>JAFANO010000631.1 GCA_019232645.1 Planctomycetaceae bacterium
CGGCATCGGGGGCGTGGGGTCCGTCCTCCCGCGGGCCCATCATATCCCGGCGGCCCGGCCCCTCGCCACCACGATGGCCTCATCCGTCATGTCGTCACTCGCGATTTGACCTTGGCCCTCCGGCCCCCTCCCGATTATGATACCCCGCCGCCCAAGATACCCAGATGCGGCGAAGGGGCGGGTGCGACCGGGGATCATCTCCGTCGTCTCGACGACCTCGGACGTTTCAGACCCACCTAGTCTGTGGGATAAGGCGAACGGTCATGGATGACATGTTACCGACGCGTCGCGGCCTCGGTCGGCGGGTGCCGGTGCTCGCGATCCTGGTGGTCGCCTGCGTGATGGGCTGTACGAACGTTTACTACGGGACGACGGCGGCCTCCTATATGCGCAGGATTCGCAAGGACCCCGACCCCAACAAACGGTTCGTCGTGTACCACAAGCTGTCCGAGCCGGAGTGCTACGACAACCAGGAACAGAAGGAAGAGGCCAGCCAGCTCCTGATCGCCAAGCTGGAGGAGGGACGCGAGCCGGTCGCGTCCCGCGCCGTGATCTGCCGGACGCTGGGCGAGCTCCGCAGGCCGATCGCGCGCGAGGCGTTGATCAAGGCGGTGAGCGACCCGGAGGGGCTAGTCCGGACGCAGGCGTGCCGCGCCCTCGGCAAGGTCGGCCGACCCGAGGACGCGACCATCCTGTCGCGGGTGATGATCGTCGACACGCTGGAAGATTGCCGGATCGCCGCCATCGAGGGCCTGGGCGAGCTGAAGTCCCAAGACCTCCGGATCCTCGAGGTCCTGGTGGCCGGGATGGAGAACGACGACCCGGCCATCCGTCTCGCCTCGCTCGAGTCGCTGCGGGCGATCACCCGAGAAGACCTCGGGGTCGAGCCCGGCCCCTGGCGGAAACACCTCCAGAAGCTCGTCGCATCGAAGTCCAACACCCCATCGACGGCACCCGCCGCCTCGACGACCCCGGCCGCCTCGACGACATCGAACACTTCGAAGCCGCCTGCAGTCAGCTCGGCACCTCCCGCCGATGCCTCGACGACCTCCGCCGGCTCGACGCCTCCCGCCGCCACGTCGGCTCCCGCCCCCGGGCGGCGTTGAGCACCTCAGCGCCCGCCGGGTCTCCGGCGATCGGGCGCAAGCCGCCATGGCCGAATCGGCCCGCGACGTGCAATAATGGCCCGGGAGCGAACTTGGTTCGCCCGAGCCGTGTCACAAGGGGTCGGAGTGCGCGGCCGTGGGGTCCCGTCGGGCGCGGTGAAGATTCATGGATACACATACACTGGAACTCTTGGAGTTCGATAAGATTCGCGCCCTCGTTGCCGCGCGCGCGGCATGTTCGCTGGGCAAGGAGGCCGCGCACCGGCTCGAGCCGAGTCGCGATCCCGGCGAGGTCAGGAGTCGACAGGCGTTGACGACCGAGATGGCCGAGGCCCTCTCGGCGGGGCTGACACCCCCGTTTGGGGGCCTACACGATCTCCGGCCCCAGGTCCGTCGTGCCCAGGTCGGCGCGACGCTCGACGCCGAGGAGCTCGCCCAGGCGGTCGAGACACTCCGCGCCATCGGGAACCTCGACCACTGGCTCGACCGCATCGGTGACGAGTTCCCCCGCCTCGGCGGGCTCAGGCAGGGCGTCGGAGAGTTCTCGGGTATCGTCAACGCGATCGAGGGGTGCATCGACAGCCGGGGCCAGATCCTCGACACCGCCAGCCGCAAGCTCTCGGCGCTCCGGCGCGAGATCCAGCAGGTCGAGGAGCGGATCCAGGAGACGCTCCGCCGGATGCTCCGGTCGAACGAGCTGAAGCGGATCCTGCGCTACCCCAACTTCACGATGGTCGGCCACCACTACGTCTTGCCGATCGCCAAGGAGCATCGGGGCGAGATCCAGGGCTCGGTGCACCGGACCAGTGCCAGCAACGAGACCGTCTTCATCGAGCCGCAGGCGATCGCCGAGCACTCGGCGCAGCTCTCGTTCCTCCGCGCCCGCGAGGCGAAGGAGATCCGCCGGATCCTCCGGTGGCTCAGCGCTCAGGTGGGCCAGGTGGCCGAGTCGCTCCTCGGGAGCCTGGAGACCCTCGCCGAGCTCGACCTGATCTTCGCGCGCGGCCGCTATAGCCACGACTACCGGATGTCGCCCCCCGACTTCAACCAGGAGGGCAAGCTGGTGCTCCGGGGCGCGAGGCACCCGCTGCTCGAAGCGCTCTTCCGGGGCGAGCCGGCACTGCCCCGTTCGTCGGGGACCGACGGCGAGCCCTCGGACTCGGACGAGGTCGAAGCGCCGAAGCCCGAACCCTCGCCACCCCCCCTGCCCTCCGCGCCCAGGACCGTCGTCCCCATCGATCTCCACCTCGGCCTCCGGTTCAAGGTCCTGGTCGTGACCGGCCCGAACACCGGGGGGAAGACCGTCGCGCTGAAAACCGTGGGCTTGCTGGCGATCATGGCCCAGTCGGGCTTGCACGTCCCCGCGCACCAGGGCTCGCAATTGCCGACCTTCGACGAGGTCCTCGCCGACATCGGCGACGAGCAGAGCCTGGAACAGTCACTCTCGACCTTCTCGTCGCACGTCCGGCGCGTCTCGGAGATCTTGGGCAAGGCGACGGACCGTTCGCTCGTCCTCCTGGACGAGCTGGGGGCCGGTACCGACCCCAACGAGGGGGCCGCGCTCGGCCGCGCGATCCTCGACGAGCTCGACAGCATCGGCTGCCTGGCGATCGTCACGACGCACATCGGCGACCTGAAGACCTACGCCTTTTCGAACCCCCGCGCCGAAAACGCGGCGGTGGAGTTCGACCTGGAGACCTTGCAGCCGCGCTACCGGGTGCACATCGGCGACATCGGCCAGTCGAACGCCTTGCAGATCGCCCGCCGGCTGAACCTCGCCGAGCACATCGTCGCGCGCGCCTCGCGCCACCTGGAGCAGAGCCGGGGCCAGCACCTGTCCGAGCTTGAGGTCGTCCAGAAGCTCCGCAAGGACGCCGAGGACGCGCGCCAGGCCGCCCTGGCGGCCCAGGCCGAGGCCGAGCGGAACCGCGAGGCCTTGAACCAGCGGCTCACCGACCTCCAGCGCCAGGCCGAGAACGACGCGCGCCTGGCCGAGGCCCGCGCCCGGCTCCAGCCCGGCGACCGCGTCGTCGTCCCGCGTTTCGGCTACGACCGGCCGGGCCGCGTCGTCAAGCTCGACCTCCGCAAGAAGACCGCCGTGGTCGCGATCGGCCAGATGCAGTGGGACGTCGCCATCGACGAGCTGATCCCCCAGATGATCCGCAACCCCGAGGTGCCCTCCACCACCGCCAAGGTCAAACCAGGCGGGCCCAAGGCCGGCCTCCGCCTCGAAGATTTCGCCGACGAGCCCACGTGAGCC
>JAFANO010000695.1 GCA_019232645.1 Planctomycetaceae bacterium
TCTGTGGGAACCACCATGCCGGAAGAAACCATCGATCCTGGTCTGCTCGAACAGACAAAGAACCAGATCCGCAAGCTGGTGGCCGAGATCGCCGATCTGGCCGAGTCGGACATTCAACCGGCGGAGTTCAATGTCGAGTTCCTCAATCGTGCCGTGGCCGCGGTGGCGGCGTCGGGCGGCGCGTTCTGGATGCTCGACGGGCGCGGCAGTCTCAAGCTCCAACACCAGTTGGAGTTTCGCCTGACCGGCCTGCTCGACGGCCGGACCAAGACGCAGCCACACGACGCCTTGCTGGCGTGCATGATCCAGGCGTCGCAGCCCCAGATCATCCCACCGGGGGCGACGATCGAGGGGTTCCCCAACGCGAGCAATTCGACGCCGTTCGCGCTGATCATCGCGCCGCTGATGGTGGACAAGCAGGTGGTCGGGCTGATCGAGATCCTGATGGATCCGACCCGACGCGCGGCGCAGCAGAAGAGCACGCTCCGCTTCGTCGGCGACCTCTGCGACTTGGCGGGCAACTACCTCAAGAACCGCCAGATGCGGCAGATGATGTCGCAGCAACGGCTCTGGAACCAGCTCGAGGGGTTTACCCACCAGGTCCACGGCTCGCTCGACCTGAAGGAGACGGCCTACGCCGTCGCCAACGACGGCAAACGCCTGGTCGGTTGCGACCGGCTGAGCGTCGCGCTGAAGATCGGCGGCCGGGTCATGGTCGAGGCGGTCAGCGGCCAGGAGGTCGTCGAGCAGCGGGCCAACCTGATCCGCGAGCTGACCCAGCTCTGCAAGGTCGTGCTCCGCTCGGGCGAGGACCTGGTCTACACGGGCAACACCGAGGGCTTCGCCCCCGACATCCGCGATGCGCTCGAGATGTACGTCGACGAGTCGGGCTCGAAGGTCGTCATCATCACCCTCCTGCACAAGCCCGAGGTCGACCAGGACGGCAAGAAGAGCAAGGAGCTGGTGCCGTTCGGCTGCCTGATCGCCGAGCAGATCGGCGACGAGGTGGCGCCGACCGATGCGCACGCGCGGACCGAGGTGGTGTCGCGCCACGCCTCGACGGCGCTCTGGAACGCCCAGGAGCACGACAAGATCTTCCTCTTGCCGATGCTCAAGGCGATGGGCTCCCCCTGGCGGTTCTTCCGAGGCCGGACCCTGGCCAAGATCGTGGCGGTCCTGCTGGCGATCGTCGGCGTGATCGCGATCCTGGCGTTCGTCCCCTACAAGCTGACGATCGAGGGGCGGGGCTCGCTGCTGCCCGAGGACCGCACGAACACCTACGCGCCGGTGGCGGGGATCGTCACCGCCGTCGATGTCGAGCACGGCGACCGGGTCAACAAGGGGGACGTGCTCGTCAAGCTCGAGAGCCGCGAGCTGGAGAAGGAGCTCAAGCGGCACATCGCCGAGCGTGATGCCAGCCAGACCCAGGTGGTCCACCTGACCAACCAAGTCCAGAAGAGTGTCGTCTCCCGCCCCGAGGAATACAGCCAGCTCCAGGGCCAGCTCTCCGAGGCCAAGATCAAGGCCAAGAGCGCCCAGGAGCAGATCGAGATCATCCAGGAACAGCTCGCGTCGATGGAGGTCCGCGCCCCGCTCGACGGGATCGTCACGACCTGGGAGGTGCGCAAGAACCTGATGAGCCGCCCGGTGGAGATCGGCCAGGAATTGGTCGCGGTCGCCGGCCTCACCGGCGACTGGATCCTCGAGGTCGAGGTGCCCGACGACGACATGGGCCCGGTCCTCGCCGCCAAGAGCAAGCTGGACGAGGAGATCCGCCAGGGAAAGCGGAAGCCGTCCGACACCCTCTCGGCCTATTTCGTCACGGCGACCGACCCCGAGCACCGCTACAACGGCTACGTCCGCCGGATCGCCTCGAAGGCCGAGACCGTGGAGAACAAGCACGTCGTCAAGGTGACCGTCGGGTTCAGCGATCAGGTCCGCGAGGACTTCCTGTCGCGAAACCAGGCCCTCCGCCCCGGTGCCGAGGTCCGCGCCCGGATCAATTGCGGCAAGGCCCGCCTGGCCTACGTCCTGCTCCGCGACGTCATCCACGTGTTCTACGAGACCGTCCTGTTCCGCTGGCCGTTCCTGAGATCCTGATCTCCACCGCCGGGGGCACGAGGCCCCTCGACTCCCGGGCTCGACGGGGCGTCGCCCCCGTCGCGGGGGAAACGGCCCCGCCGGGGTCGCCTCGTGCCCTCGTGTCCGACCCCTCGAATCCATCTCCTCGGAGGATCGTCATGTTTGTCCCGAAGAAAGCCGCCGCGCTGGCCGCGGGCTTCATCGCCGCCCTGTCCGTCGCGACGGTCGCCCAGAACACCAACCCGGCCGCGCGATCCGCCGAGACGCTGGTCATCGACGACGCCACCGTCGACTGGATCGAGAAGTCCGACGTCGCGGCGCTCCGCGAAGGGGTGATCGACCGCATGGAACTCCAGATCGGGATGCCGGTCCAGCGCAGCAAGCCCATCGGCTACCTCCACTCCGAGATCGCCGCGTTGAACGTCCGCAAGGCCGAGCTCGCGGTCAAGAACACCGCCACCGAGGAGAAGGCCCGGGCGCAGCAGGAGCTGGCGCTGACGGTCGTCGCCACGAACAAGCGGCTGAACGAGCGCCGGCCCGGGCTGGTCTCGATCGAGGAGCAGCGCAAGGCCGAAGCCGAGGTGAAGGTCGCCACC
>JAFANO010000711.1 GCA_019232645.1 Planctomycetaceae bacterium
GCCGGTGCGAGCCCTTCCCAGTTCACCCGGCCGGAGGCATCTCGCCCGAGAGGAGCGGCGGGCTCCGGGAATCCTCCGGCCCGGGGGGGTGAGAGTTCCGGAAGGACCTCGCGATGTGCCCCCTTTTGATCCGCTTCTCCCTGCGGACATTCCCGATCCGGCCGAGACCTCCTCGGGCGTTTCACCGTCTGTCAGCGTCGTGATCGGAGGGGTGGTGGCCATGATAGCGACCCGAAGTGGCTACTCGAGGGACGAGAATTCGTCCCGCAAGGCCCGACGCCTCGTCGCCGTGCTCGGATCCCCGCCGGGCTGACTTCGATTTCAAGTATTCTATACGATATCGAGCGGGGAGAGGGGTCGTGTCCCAGGATCGTTGACATGCGTTGTGTTCTAGGCAGTAGTATCCAGGATTGGCTGCTCCCGGAATACCTCGACGGCATCGGGGCGGTCGGGCAAGACCACGCCACCTCCTGATCCGGCCAGGCAAGTTCGACGTCGGAACGGACCTCCCTGCCGTCGTCTTGAAGATCGAAGCCGACCTCGGGCGAGGGGTGGTCATGATCGATGAAGGTCTGGACCAGGCCCCGGCACCGCTCGTCTCAGTAAGTTAGCGCCTCCTCCTCCCGGAGCTTCCGCTCCGAGACCGATGGGTCGGGCGGGATCGGGCCAGTGGCATCGTGGTTGGTCGGACCCAGTTGAACTTGAACCGGGCTGGCACTCGCCACCGACTCGGCCAGATCGCTCCGCCCCATCGCCTGGGCGATGTTCTTCAGGTGGTGCCTGACCGCCTGGCGATCGTCCAGGTCACGGGTCTGGACGACGATCACCGAGTAGCCATCGAGTTCGAGCAACCCCCGGATCAACTGGTCCCGCTGGGCGGTCTTCGGGTCGCCATGAAGCCCCCGGCTCATGCCGTCGAGATAGACCGCCACCTTGGTCTCCTCGTGGAGCCAATCCGGCTCGGTGGGCAGACCGGCGGTCGTGACGATTCGCCTTCGGCACACACCGAGTGGGAAGATGTAATCCTGGAGCAACCGGAGCAGCCGGGCTTCCGGAGTGTTCGAGGGCATGCCCGAACCCGGTTTCTCCTCCTCGAACACAGGCACGATGTCCCGGTACGCCTCGGGCGTCAAATCGAGCCTCTGGACCAGTTCCGCCGCTTGGTGACGGTTCAGCAGGTCGTGGTAGAACTGGTTCCGGAACGTCTTCAGGCAGGCGTAGCAGGCCGTATCGCAGCCCTGAGTGCAGCCTGCGAGCAATTGCTTTGCCGTGGCGACCAGTTCCTGCCAGCGGGAGAGCATCTGCTCCAGCAGCCCCGAGCCGCCCGGCATCGGGTCGTAGATCAGCAGGTCGAGCGTGTCGTCGGGCTTGCGGACCAGGAGCAGTTGCAGGTCATCCGGCCCCATGTCGAGCAAGCGGGTCGCCGCCGTCCGCAGGGCCTCGCCGATGTTGATCCCCTCGGCCTCGCTGTCCACGTCATGGAAGCGGAGCATGTCCACCTCGGCCTGGACCGACAGGGCCAGCCGGGCGACCTCCTTGTCGCACCGTTCCTTGTGGATCTTCCGGAATTGGTCGATCTCCGTGCGCACCGCATACGGCGACTTGGCGGCACCGCAGACCGAACAGATCCAGTGCCCAAGCTCGCCGTTCTTGACCCGCCCCGCCTCCCCGAGGTTGACCAGTTCGATCCCCTGGCCTCGGAGGTAGCTGACCTCTTGGTCCCCGATCTTGAGACCCTTCCCGCCTCGGCACCGCTTGCGGAGCCGACCGAGGACCGTCACCGGCATCGAGAACCGAAGGTTCTCTTCCTCGGTGATCCGACCCTCATGGGCCAAGTCCAGGTCGGTCAGGGGCAAGGCGTCAACCGGAACGCCGCCGGTCTGGCCGTAGGACGCATCACCGGCATGCTCGGTAACGTACCCCTTCAGGGGATCGACCCGGAGCGTCCGGATGCGTGCCGTCTCGTCGGCCCCCATGTGATAGCGGGCGACGTAGAACGTCCCCCGGTTGGCGTAGAGCCGGTTGCCGGGGATGAACTCCCGGAGGGCGATCACGCTGCTGCGGGACAGATCGAACGCTCGGGGACCGGACAGACGGCTGCCTCCCCGCCGGGCCGAGGCGACGATCCCTCCCTCGTACACCCCGTATCCGGGCAGAAAACCTTCGACAGCCAGGACCGTCAGCGTGTAGGTCTGCCGGTCACAGGTCACGATGGAGTTGATGAACTCATTGCACCGCCGCAGCAGTTGCTCCTCTTCTCGCTCGATCAGTTTGGTATCCTTTTTCTTGTGCAGGTCCGAGCGGGTGCTTCTGGCCCATGTTAGGCGGCGGTGCAGCCGCTTGATGACCGTATCCAGTTGATCCGCCGTCTCGTCGATGACCTGTTCGATGGCGGCTCGGTCGGCCAGTTCGGCGGCTTCCTCGGGCCAGTGCTGGGCAAAGAGGCTGACCAAACGATCCGCCAGCCCCTCCTTCATCTCCGAGAGCAACGCATTGAGCAGAGCTGTGCCGGTCGGCGACTCCCGGAAGTGGTTCTCCTTGTCCAGCAGGTAAGACCGAATGAAGGTCGGGAAAAGGAGGTCCAGGACGCCCTTGACCCGTTCCCCCGTCCTCCCCGGCCCCGTGGATTTGAGGAGCAACTCCGACAGGATTGCCGACCGGATGTGCTTGGCGACCATCAAGGGATTGCGGAGGTTGAAGGCCGGCGCCTCGATGTTGCCGCCCAGTAGCCGGAGGGGGTCGTCGAAGAAGTAGCGGTCGTGGTTCGAGCGGCGGCAGTAGGTCACGACCACCGCCATGCGCTCCTCACGCCCCGCACGCCCGGCCCGCTGCCAGTAGTTCGACGGTCGGGGCGGGACGTTCCGCATCAGGGCCATGTCCAAGGCCCCGATGTTGACGCCCATCTCCAGCGTCGGGGTGGCGACGAGGCAGTTGGTCTTGCCGGAGCGGGACTTGAAGTCCTGCTCGATCTTATTGCGGACCTCGCCGGGCACCTGCGCGGTGTGTTCCTCGGCGCTGACCATCACGAAGGGACGGCCCATCAGCCAAACGTCGTAGTTCTCCTCATCGGGCTGCTCGGTGGTCGTCGTGCCGGGGCAGTGATGGCGGGTGCAGACCGCCTTCGGGGAATGTCTCGTGGCGATCCGCTGGCAGGTCGTGCAGCGCTCCTTGACGTGGCTCGGCTCGACGACGAACCCGTCGAGGTTCACCTGCCACACGTCGGCCAGGGGTATCTCCTTCTGGGACCGCAGCGTGACCTTCTTGAGGATCTTAACCTCGCCGGTCAGGAACTCCCAGAGCAGCGTCACCGCATTGTCCACGTCGAGCGAGTCGGGGCGCTTCGCCCACTTCTTGACGAGGGCCTGAACCGCCGAGGCCCCTCTCTGGGCGATCAGGCCACGGGCGAACTTGTCGGTCGGGCCAGCCGAGAGCAGCAGCCCTTGGGGATGGAAGTCCCGCAGATTCAACAGCCCCGCCTGGATGTAGGGATCATCCTTGGCATGGTAATGGGAGAAGATCGGCTCATTCGTCACGTGGAGGTAGCGGCTCCGTCGCCAGATGTCGAGCAGCAGGCTGACGGCGTCGACGGCTTCCTCGGGCGACAGGCCCACGACCTCGGCCCACTCCCGCAGCCCCTTGCTCCGGGCGTTGACGCCCTCGTAGACCACCCGAGCCAGGCCCATCGATTCGAGGCAGTCGGTGCGACGGACGCCCGTGGTGAACTCCCGCAGGACCATGAACCGCAGCGCCTTGTAGACCGGCACCCACTTGTTGTGGCCGAAGATGGCGGGGGCTTCCTCGCCGGTCAGTTCGGGCAACAAGGTCTCGACGAGGTTCTGGTCCTTGCGGAACAACTCCATGAGCTTGTCGGTGATCGCATCGAGGGGTAAGGGCGACCCTTCCTGGGCGATCACCTGATGCATCATGTGCCGCAGCCGGATTCGCCGAGCATGGTCCTGCATCCAGCCCGCCTGGAAGGCGGCGTCCTGGCGGCTGTCGGCGAAGATGATCAGCTTCTTGTGGCCTTCTGGGGCGGCGTTGATCATCGCCTGGGCCAGGATGTGAACGTCGGACACCGTGACCGCCTGGACCTTCCGGGCCGGTTCGACGGTCCTGCCGCCGATCTGGAAGGAAGGCGTGCTGCACGAGGGGCAGGCCGACAGGCCGGACCCGAAGACGATCAACGGGAGGAGCGACTCCTTATGACCGCAGCCGTCGGCCAGGCAGCGAGGGGACGGCTCCCGGTGCATCGCCCCGCACTGGCGGCAGAACCACGCCCTGGGCCAGCGGGCGGAACGCGCAGTCGGCCCGCCGTCGGCTTCCTCCAAGAGTCGGTTGGTCAGGACCAGCCGGGTGCCGCTCCCCTCGGGCGAACAGGACCAGAAGGCGTTCTCCTGGCCGCCGTTGTCCTGAGCGGCCTTGCCGTTCTCGAACCCCCGGATCTGGTTCCCGGCCCCTCGGGCGAATTCGAGGTCCAGGACGTACTTCTCGAAGAAGTGCTGGCCACAGCTTCGGCAGGTCAGGATCGGCAGGAAGGCGTCATCGTGGCGACCGGCGTAGCGCTGCTTGGCCTCATTCAGCGACAGGAAGAGGTGCAGCTTGGTGCTGGCCTCGGTGCCATCGAGGGCGACCACCATCTCATCCAAGCCCCGCAGGAAGAAGTGGACCTTGGGCCGCAGGAGCGACTCGCCGCCCTTCTGGGCGGCAGCGCCCAGAATCAGGTAGGCGAGGAGTTCGGCGTTCGCTTTATCACCCACGGCGAGCCGACTCATCGCGATCCGCTGCGAGGTCTGCCAGGCGGCTTCGTTGAGCCGCTTGGGGAACTTCAATACCTTCGTGGCCTGGTAGACGTACTCGTTGGTCACCAGATGGTCGAACAGGGCTTCCCTCCAGTCGTCGCCCGGCTCGAAGATTTGCCCGGCCAGTTCCTCGACGACTCCCTTGATCGCCCCGAGATCGACCGGATCGGTGATGGCCACCAGCATCCGGTTCAAGCGAGCCATGCCGTCGCCGTGGGGGACGATGGGGCGATACCGCTGCCGGGGCCATTCCCGGTTCACGAAGGACTCGCCGACCAGCCTGACCTTGCCAGCGTCCACCCCGAAGAATCGGGAGGCGAAGCGGAGGGCGGTCTCGTCGTTGTCGCGATCCCTCTTCGTGGGGTCGGACAGGGTAGCCGAGGTGCCAATGCAGAGGATCTCGTCGGCGGTCTTCCCGGCCAAGGCACGGACTCGGCGGATCAGGCAGGCGACCTCGGCTCCGGTGGCTCCCCCGTAGGTGTGGGCCTCGTCGAAGACGAAATACTGGAGCGGAGCCTCGGCGAAGAGGGCCAGGTCGGGCAGCCGGGTGGTCAGGATCTCCAACTGCCGGAAGTTGGTCAGGAGGATGCGGGGCTTGCGTTGGCGGATGTCTTCCTCGGAGCAACACTCTTCGGGCGGGGCCAGGGGGCGCACGGCCCGGTCCTCGGCCTGGGCTTCGTCCCTCCGCTGCTGACGGGCGACGAGGTAGGCGGTACGACCCGAACCGGGGAAGCGGTCAACAGAGACGTCGGCCTCGGTCGCCGGGGTGGTGCCGATCCACTGGCCGAAAGTGATCCCCGTGCCGCCCAGCATGTCCCGCAGGCGGTCCAACTGGTCGTTGGCCAGGGCGTTCATCGGGTAGACGAGGATCGCCGTCAGGCCCTCGTGGATGCCCCGGTCCCGCTGCCTGAGCAGGTCGTCGATGATGGGGTGCAGGAAGGACTCGGTTTTCCCCGATCCGGTGCCGGTGGCAACCAGGACATGATGCCCGGCCTTGACCGCCTCGAAGACCTGCTCCTGGTGCAGCCACATCGAGGGGAAGCCGATCAGCGAGGGCATGATCGGGTGGAGCAGCCCCCGGTCGGCCATCGCCTGCACCGACTCGCCCTTGGCGAAGGCTTCGGACAGCGAGACGAACGGCCCCTGGACCAGCGGGATGTCGAGGGACGTTTTTCCCTTGAGGTTCTGATGGGCCTGCTGGGCGAGGTCGGGGTCGGAGAGCGGGAATGCGGAAAAGATGTACCGCAGGAATTCGTCACAGATGTTATGGGCGAACTGGACCGGGTTGATCGGCATGGGGGGAACCCTTCCAGCAAGGTCAGGCGGCAACAACCGGGGCAACCTCCTCGGGAGGAACGGGGTCGAGGTGCAACTCGGATAGGACCCGGTTGAGGCCCTCCACCGTGACCAGCGATGGCGACGGCATCTCGATGCCGATGGGCCGTCCGTCCTCGGTCCGATCGACCAGGAAGCCGTCCCCATGCGGCTCGACCCGGACGCTCGTGTCGCCGGAACGGCGAGGCAGATAGAGATACGCTGCCAGCGGCTTACCTTCGCGATAGGAGACTTCGAGATAGCGGTGCGACATGGGAAACACCACGTTGAGTAGTCAATCCAGAGGATAAGCGGTCACGACGATCAGGACCCGTTCGGACGAGGACGGTTCGACGATGACCTCCCAGGGTCGTCCGTCGTGCGTTGTCTCGACCACGAAACGTCCCTCTTCATGATTCTCCCGAAAGCCGGTGGCGGCATCCAGCATGAGCCGCAGATCGACCTCGTTGAACCGGCGGTCCAGCATCCGCTTGAACAGGTGCGGCGTGAGTTCGAGGTCCCAGGACCACCAGTCGGGCCAGTCCATCAGAAAAGGCTCCGCTGAGTAGAGCCGCTGACCGACCGGAGGCGGAACTCGCCGTTATCCTGAATGCCGTCTGGACTTGGAGGTTTGGTCTCCGACTCGATGGAATCACGAACGGCTTGCTCGCTGCCGAGCAGGGCCACGGTGTCGTTCCAGCAGTCATCCCAGGTCCAGCCGTGGCGAGGGTCGTCGGGCGGGAAGGTCTCGGGCCGCCAGACGTGGCAACCGTCCCGCTTGGCGATCAGGGGACCGGGAAGGCCCTTGGCGTGAGCGGTTTGGGCGCTGGTCAGTTTGGGGATGCCGAGGAGGTCGAAGAATTCGTCGTTGGAGAGCGAGCCGGCTGTCTC
>JAFANO010000134.1 GCA_019232645.1 Planctomycetaceae bacterium
GCTCACGTCCGCCCAGACCAGCACCCTCCAGGCGGAGCTTGCGAGCGCGTTCGGCTCGTCAGCGTCGAACAACGCGCAGGTCGGCAAGTTGTTCAACGACGACCTGGCCATCGCGCAGGCCTCGGAGATCAATTCCGCGGACCTCGCGACGATCGCGAAGGACCAGGCGAATATCAAGGCCGCCCTAGGCACGACCTCGACGGGAAGCACGACCTCGCACGGCGCGGGATACGCGGGCAGGATCGCCTCCGCTACGGCCGCCAGCCTACTGATCCCGAGCTACTATTGAGCTGAGCGACAGCATGATCTCCCAAGATCGGCCCCCGCGCCGGCCGAGGCCGCGTGGGAGCCGACGCCACCGGTTTCCGCGGTCGACGAATCTTCCGGACAGCTTTGACGCGCCTCGCCGCGACAGAACCACGGGCCCCGGCCCGTCCGCGCGGGTTGGCTGAGTGCGACCTCGGGTCGAGGAACTGACCCGTCGCGCAGAGGGAGCGAAGGGCCGGGGTCAGTAAGGTAAAGTATATGACACGAGAGGACTGAAATGCCGGAGATGTCGGCCCCGGCCCCTCCGACTCTTTGAGTCGGTAAGTTGGCCGTGAGGAAGCCGCGTGGATCCGGTGGCCGACGCTTCGGCGATGCTCCCGACCTCGCCGCCGCTCGCACGACATCATGAGGTGACACCATGAATCGCCAGCATCGCCGGGCGCTCCGCCCGGCCTTGGAGCTCCTCGACGACCGCTGCCTCCTCACGGCGCTGACGCCCGCGCAGGTGACGAATGCCTACGGGCTCAACAACATCACCTTCAGCTCGAACGGGCAGCTGATCCCGGGAAACGGCAGCGGACAGACCATCGCCATCGTCGACGTCTACCACGACCCCTACCTCGCTTCGGACCTGAACACGTTCGACCAGGCCAACAATCTGCCCGCCGCGGCGGTGACCCAGGTGGACTTGGCGGGATCGAGCACCGACAGCGGCTGGGCGGAGGAGGAGACTCTCGACGTGGAATGGGCGCATGCGATCGCGCCGGGGGCCAATATCGTGGTGATCGAAGCCCCGTACGCCAGCCTCCAGGCCCTGTTGGGGGCGGTCAACGTCGCGCAGCAGATCCCGGGGGTCTCGGTCGTCTCGTTGAGCTGGGGCGGGAGCGAGTTCCCGGGCCAGACGCTCTACGACGGGGTCTTCACGACCCCGGCCGGTCATACCGGGATCACTTACGTCGCCGCCAGCGGTGACCAAGGCGCCGCGGGCGGGGCCTCGTGGCCGGCCTCGTCGCCCAACGTCCTGTCGGTGGGGGCGACGACCCTCACGCTCGCCCCCAACGGTACCTACATGGGCGAGTCGGTGTGGCCCGGCAGTGGCGGCGGCTATAGCTACGTCGAGGCGGAGCCCGCCTATCAGAGTGGCGTCCAGTTGTCCGGCACCCGCACCACGCCCGACGTCTCCTTCGTCGGCGACCCGAACACGGGGGTCGAGGTCTACACGACCGACCCCGCGACCGGCCTCGGCTCCTGGTACCAGGTCGGCGGCACCAGCGTGGGGGCCCCGGCCTGGGCCGGGATCATCGCCATCGCCGACCAGGGACGTGCCCTCGCCGGCGAGGGCACCCTGGACTCGACCCAGACCCTGAGCGCACTCTACAGCCTGCCGTCGAGCGATTTCCACCAGGTCTCGGCGGCCACCAGCTTCGGCTTCGGCTCCTTGGCCGGTGCGGCGCCCGCGCTGGGGTCGCCCAATGGCGCCGCCCTCGTGAACGGCCTGGTCGCTTACGGCAGCAGCCCGACGAACACCTCCACCGCGACCATCGCCCCATCGGCCGTCAGCGTCCCGATCACCTCCGGGACCTCCAGCCCCGTCCAAACCCCGACACCCGTCTCGGGAGGGTCCGGCCATCGCGGCTCGGGCCATTCTCATTCTCCAGTGACCGTCCGAATGCCGCACACGACGAAGGCTAGAGGCCATCGGGCGATCGCTTCAACGGGATCGGCCTTCTCACAAGGGACGTGGAGCTTGTAGGGCAGATAGCCCCATCAATGCACAAGGGAGACAAACGACCGAAAAAACCTGCCCGACAACGTCTCGGCGAGTCATCAGGGTTCGCGTCCCTCCGGCCGGATCGGTCTGAGAGGGGTCGAAAGAGTTCGGGCTCAGACAAGAAAGTGAGATCCTTGCCTGAGACCACTCGGGCCTTATCCGTGGGAGGTCCGAAGTCCGAGGGACTGGGAGCGAGGCGTCATGTCCGGCCGAACAAAGCAAGTCGATCAGGCGTTCGCGCTGGCCAAGGAGCGGTACGCGGGGCTGGGCGTCGATGTCGAACGCGCCCTCGCGCGGTTGGCGGCGATCCCGATCTCGCTGCACTGTTGGCAGGGCGATGACGTCGGGGGCTTCGAGAACATCGGCGCCGAGCTGGGCGGCGGGCTGGCCGTCACCGGCAGCTATCCCGGCAAGGCCCGCACGCCCGACGAGCTTCGCGGCGATCTCGACCGGGCGCTGTCCCTGATCCCCGGCACCCATCGGATTAACCTCCATGCCTCCTACGCCGAGACCGGCGGCAAGCGGGTCGAGCGCGACGCGCTCGAGCCGGCGCACTTCGCGGGATGGATCGACTGGGCCAAGAACAATCGCCTGGGGATGGACTTCAACCCCACATACTTCGCCCATCCCAAGGCCGCCGACGGCTACACCCTGGCGCACCCCGACCCCGCGATCCGCCGGTTCTGGATCGATCACGGCATCGCCTGCCGCAAGATCGGAGCGGCTATCGGCGAGGCGCTGGGGACCCCCTGCATCACCAACGTCTGGATCCCCGACGGCTCCAAGGACACGCCCGTCGATCGCAAGGGGCCGCGCCTCCGGCTGGCCGAGTCGCTCGACGCGGTCTTCGCCGAGCCGATCGACCCGGCGCGCAACCGCGACGCCGTCGAGGCCAAGCTCTTCGGCATCGGCTCCGAGAGCTACGTCGTGGGCTCGCACGAGTTCTACCTCGGCTATGCGATCGCCCGGAAGAAGCTGCTCTGCCTCGACGCCGGCCACTTCCACCCGACCGAGGTGATCTCCGACAAGGTCTCGGCCGTGCTGACCTGGCTCGACGAGATCCTGCTGCACGTCAGCCGGGGGGTGCGCTGGGACAGCGACCACGTGGTCACGCTGACCGACGAATTGCAGGCGATCGCGCAGGAGGTGGTCCGCGGCGACGACCTCGACCGGGTCCACATCGGGCTCGACTTCTTCGACGCCAGCATCAACCGGGTGGCGGCCTGGGTGGTCGGCGCGCGGTGCATGCTCAAGGCGTTACTGCTGGCGCTGCTGGAGCCGACCGAGCGGCTCCGCCGGCTCGAGGCCGAGGGGGACCTGACGTCCCGGCTGGCGATGCTCGAGGAGCTGAAGACCCTGCCCCTGGGCGCGGTCTGGGATTACTACTGCGCGAAGTCGGACGTGCCGGTCGGCCCGGCGTGGATCGACGAGGTCAAGCGGTACGAGAAGGACGTCCTGTCCCGTCGCCCCTGAGAGCCAACGCGCATCAGACCTGAGATGATACCGAACCCCTTCCTCGGCGTGGGCTTCCGCTGGATCGGCGGCCTGGCGTCGGGCAGCTTCCTCGTCCCCGACCGAGCCGTCAAGGGTGGGTCGTGGGCCCGCAAACTTTGCGGGCTGGTTCAAGTTTCCGGGAAATGCCGCCGATACCCTTTGAGGTGAGGACCATGAGGATGATGCGCACCGAAGTCATGGAGGCGATCGGTGGAGGCGTATGGACAGCCTGGCGAGGGCAAAACCCCGATGGCACGCGTTCGGACGATGGGCGGCGCTCGTTGCCACCTGCGTCGCGGCCGGCGGCTGCCTCGGCCCCCAGGCGGTCAGCCATACCCGCATCAGGTACAACGAGGTCTTCCGTTCCACCAACGATCAGCAGCTCCTGCTGAACATCGTGCGGCTCCGCTACGCCGATTCTCCCGTGTTCATCGACTTGCCCAACATCACCAGCCAGTTCGAGGCCTCGGGCCTGGGGAACTACAACGGGGGCTACGGCTACCAGTTCCGGGGCCCGACGAGCCTCGGATTCGGCCAGCTCTCGCTCCGCGACACGCCGACCCTGAGCTATCACCCGCGCGAGGGGAAGGAGATCGCGCGCGCCCTCCTGACCCCCCTTTCGGCCGAGCTGTTGCAGGTGCTCCGCACCGGGACCACCCTCGAGCAGTTCTACCTGATGGCCGTCAAAGAGATCAACGACGTGCCGAACGCCAGCCTCTCCACGCAGCTGACCCCCGTTGCTCCCGACGACAACATCACCTTCCGCTATTGCGTCCAGCTCCTCAAGGCGCTCCGGCAGCGCGGGGCGGTCGAGCTGGGGATCGCCACCACCGAGGAGAGCGGCGACTCCTCCGACCCGATCCCTACACAGCAGGTCCAGGGGCGCGACGTCGTGAACGCCGCCAAGGACAGCTACGTCTTCCGCATCGCCCCCGGGAGCAACCGGGCGACCCTGCTGAAGCGGGAGAAGGGGCTCGTCATCCGGGTCCGCCCCGAGGGCCGCTACTCCCCCGAGGAGCAGGAGCTGACGCAGCTCTTACGCCTGACCCCGGGCCTGGCCAAGTACAAGATGAAGTCGGAGCAGGCCCTCGAGGCCGAGGAGGACGAGATGAGGACGATCCGGGACACGATCTATCTGAACATGCGGTCGGTCCTGGAGATCGCGATCTTCCTCTCCAAGGGCGTCTGCGTCCCCGAGGAGCACGTCCGGCACGGGATCGTCCCGACGACACCCGGGCCGGACGGCCGGCCGTACGACTGGTCGCAGGTGACCGCCGGGCTGTTCTGCGTCCGCGCGCAGCGGCACCGGCCCTGCAATGCGGAGGTGGCCGTCAAGTACCGGGGATACTGGTTTTACATCGCGCCGGACGACGTGAACTCGCGGGCGGTCCTGACCATCTTCGAGGTCCTATTCTCCCTGCAAGAATCGGACGGCAAGCAACTCGGCCCGCTGCTCACCCTGCCCCTCGGCGGATGAGACCGAACCGCCTCGAAAAGGCCCTTGCAACGTCCTCCGCGCGGACCGAAACCTCACCATCGTCGAGAGTTTCGGTCCACACAGCAGGCCCTCGGGGATCGGGGCCTTCGTGACGTCGCGCGTTGTCGGCCTGCATCCGCGACAGCGGCGCCGCGAGGCCGATCAGGACGATTCTCGGGATGATCGATTCCGACTCCTGGGTGAACATCACACATGGTGGCATCGAAACGTCAGGTCCGCTATGGTAGCGAGACGTGCCCCAGAGATCGCCGGGAGGTTAAGGAACGACCAGGATGAACATCGCTCATCTTCTGACCGAGGCCGCGTCCCGCCGCGCGGAACATCCCGCCTTCGAGTTCGAGGGCCGCGTCTTCACCTACGCCGAGCTGGACCGGCGGACCGGCCGCTGCGCCCACGCCTTCGAGCGACTCGACGCGGGCCGCGAGCGGGTCGTCGCGATCTTCCTGGACAGCAGCCCCGAGCTGCTGGTCGCCTACCTGGGCGCGCTGAAGGCGGGAGCCGTGCCCAACGTGGTCAACGGCTCGCTCCAGCCCGTGGAGGTCCAGCATATCGTCGCCGACTCGGATGCCCGGGTGCTGGTGACCGACCCGGAACGCTGGGCCGCGCTGGGCTCGATGCGCGAGGGGCTCGGCGTCCGGCACGTCCTGCTGACCGGCGAGGGGGGACCGGTCGAGGGCACCCGGCCATTCGTCGCCGCGCTGGCCGAGGCGCCCGAACGCTTCGAGGCGCTCGACCTGCCCGAGGACACCCTGGCCAGCCTGCTCTACACCTCGGGGACGACCGGGAAGCCCAAGGGGGTGATGCTCAGCCACCTCAACATCGTCGACAACGCCCGGACCTTCGCCCGGGTCCACTACGCGCCCGACGACCGCCTGCTGATCACGGCGCCGCTGTTCCACTGCTGGGGCCTGATCAACGGCACGCTGGGCAGCTTCTCGGCCGGGGGCACCGTGATCGCCGTGCGACGGTTTCGGACCGAGCCGGTGCTCGACCTCATCGAGTCGGCCCGACCGA
>JAFANO010000151.1 GCA_019232645.1 Planctomycetaceae bacterium
CGGAGCTTGATACGAATTCGTACAAGACCGGGATCAAGGTGAGGGACGAGGAGTTGGCAACGGTGAGAATCACGAGAGACGAGTTTCATGGGGAGTGGAACTACACCATCTCGCCGAGGCGGTGATTGTTCAACTTATTTCCTAACAGCCCCTAATCGTGCGCCCCAAAATCTCGACAGGTGCATCCACGATGAGCGAATGGAGAGCCAGAAACTCAGAGCACCTAGGGCGTGTTATGAACCCTAACCGCATATTCCCAGGGACTTACGATGAGTCTGTGGTCCGGAATCGCCTCCCGGAGGTGCTGGGACCACGAAAATTCCTGAGATTTCATGCCCGTAGTTCGTAAGAGAGTGCTCGCGATGTTTCCTGGTCGCACGATCGGCTTGACGGCGCTGCTGGCCGTTGCGTCCCTCGCCCCCGTGCGTGGGGATGAGACGGCGAAGGACCCGACCCCGGGGGGGGACGGGCCGGTGGGCTTCTTGAAGGACGTGGCCCCGATCCTGGTCCAGAATTGCATCGCGTGCCACAACCCGAAGAAGTCGGAGGGCCGATACAACATGATCACGTTCGCCCTGCTGGCGAAGGGGGGCCAGCAGGGCGAGGGGATCACGCTCGAGCCGGGCGACCCCGACGCCAGCCGGTTCGTCGAGCTGATCCGCCCCGACGGCTCGCCCCGGATGCCCTTCAAGCAGGACCCGCTGCCCCCGGAGGAGGTCGCGACCATCGAGCGCTGGGTCAAGGAGGGGGCCAAGTATGACGGCGCGTCGCCGACCGAGGACTGGACGGCCGTGCTCCGCAAGAGCACCCCGGTCGTGATCCCCGAGTCGTACCCGGTGGCCGTCCCGATCACGGCCCTGGCGTTCCGCCCTGACAACGCCGAGGTCGCCGCGTCGGGCTATCACGAGATCAACTTCTGGAGGGTGGCTGACGGGACGCTCGATCGCCGCCTGCGGGGGCTGGCCGAGCGGGTCTACGAGGTCGCCTACAGCCCCGACGGCAGGTGGATGGCCACCGCCAGCGGCGACCCTGGCCAGCTCGGGGCGGTCAAGCTCTGGCTCGCCGAGCCCGGCGGCGGCAAGCCGGTCCGCGACCTGCTGGAGAGCGGCGACTGCCTCTTCGCCGTGGCCTTCAGCCCCGACGGCAAGCAGGTCGCCGCCGCCGGCGCCGACCGCACCATCCGGATCTGGGAGGTCGAGACTGGCAAGGGGATGACGACGATCGAGGACCACGCCGACTGGATCTTCGACCTGGCCTTCAGCCCCGACGGCAAGCGGATCGCCAGCGCAAGCCGCGACAAGACGAGCAAGGTCTTCGACGTGGCCAAGAAGGAGTCGGTCGCCACCTTCCCCGGCCACGCCCAGGCGGTCTATACCGTCGCGTTCAGCCCCGACGGCAAGACCGTCGCCACTGGCGGCGAGGACAACCAGGTCCGCGTCTGGGACCCCGACGACGACGGCAAGCAGGTCCGCACGATCGGCCGCTTCGGTGGCGCCGTCTTCAAGCTCCAGTACACCCCCGACGGCAAGGAACTGGTCGCCTGCAGCGCCGACAAGACCGTCCGCGTCTTCGATGCCAACGGCGGGCCGTCCCGGACCCTCCAGGGACATGCCGACTGGATCTACACCTTCGCCATCTCCTCCGACGGCAAGACCGTTGCCTCGGGGAGCTGGGATGGCGAGGTCCGGCTCTGGAACCTCGCCGACGGCAAGCCTTTGAGGACCATCCTGGCCGCCCCCGGCCTCAAGCCTGCGAGCGATGCCCAGGCATCGGCCGAGTAAGGGTGAGAAGCCCATCACCAGAGCAAAAACCGCCCCTATTGGCCTGTTATCTGACCACAAACCAAGAGATCGCAGGTTCTTGCGTGTCCTGATACGGATTCCAGGGGTTTCGTATGTTCGGTCTGCTGATTGGAAATCTGAGATCTCGGATTTGAGATCCGAACCGAGCGCACAAAAGATCTGGAATGCGTATGAGTAAGGTCGGAGTCGAGCCCACCGGTTGGGGAAGTCGCCCTACGACGCGGCTCGACTCTCATTTCGGCTTGCCACCGCGCGGACGCTTCCATCGATCGGCCAGGGTGAGCAGGCGAGGCAGGGGCAACTCGAAGCCGGGCAGCAGTGGTGTCCGGTACGTATCGGCCTCTGCCAGGACCTGCTCGACCGGACCGTCGGGCGTGTTGCGATGGACGGTC
>JAFANO010000388.1 GCA_019232645.1 Planctomycetaceae bacterium
AATTATTTGCACCTAGTAGACGAGTTGCCACCTTCAAAGGGCTGGCTGAAGCCTACCCTACAGGAACTACAGGAACTAACAGGCCCTCCGAGGGTGGCATCTTCCTCACCCGGCTACCCCCTCGGACAAAGCCGCAGTGTCCGCCGCCATTTGCATACAAAAACGAATGACAGCGATCGGCCCGCGGAGCGGAACTTCCAAGGAGAGATCTTGGCGGCTCGCCCCTCGCCCCTTCTGGACTGCGGAGCGGAACCTACAGGGAGAGATCTGGGCGGAATCTGCCCGAAGAGCTCGGCACTCGACCGCCTCAGCCGGCCGTCTTGACCCAGCAGCGCAGGACTTCGGCGACGCTCCAGGCCTGCGCGATGCAGCCGCAAGGGGTGAACGGTTCCTCGGCGTCGAAGATCTCGCTGATCGATCCGACGCACGCCTCGCCGAGGTGGAAGACGAAGCCCTCGAGGAAGCGGCGGGCGCCGGCGCGGTCGTCGGGGTACAGCTGCAGCCAGGCGTCGATGAACGGGCCGATCAACCAGGCCCAGACCGTCCCCTGGTGATACGCGGCATCGCGCGCGCGGAGGTCGCCGAAGTACTTCGCCTTGTAGTCGGGATGGCCGGGGGCCAGCGAGCGCAGGCCGACCGGCGTCAGGAGCTGGCGGCGGATGACCTCGACGACCGGCTCCCATCGCGACCGGTCGAGGACCGGGTGTCGCAATGAGAGCGCGAAGATCTGGTTGGGGCGGCAGGACGGGTCGTCGCCGCCCTCGCCGTCGACCACGTCGTAGAGGTGGCCCCGCTCGGCGCACCAGAACCGTTCATTGAAGGAGCGTCGGACGCGCGCGGCGTGCTCGGCCAGGTGCCGAGCGTCGGGCTCGCCCCGAAGGTCGCGGACCCAGCCCTCGAGCAGCCGCAGCGCGTTGTACCAGAGCGCGTTGATCTCCACCGCCTTGCCCCGGCGCGGCGTGACCACCCAGTCGCCGACCTTGGCGTCCATCCAGGTCAGTTGATAGCCGTCCTGCCCCTGGCGGAGCAGGCCGTCGGCCGGGTCGACGACGATGCCGAAGCGTGTCCCCTCGAGGTGGTGAGCGACGATGTCCAGGAGCCGGGGCACCAGCAGCTTGAGGGTGGCGCGGTCGCCGGTGGCGTCGAGGTAACGGTCGATCGCGTGGAAGAACCAGAGTGTCGCGTCGGCGGTGTGGTAGACCCCCTGTGTCTGGCCGTCGGGGAAGAAGTTGGGAATCAGGCCGTCGCGGATATAGTAGGCGAACGTCCGGAGGATGTAGCCGGCCTCGGCGTACCGGCCGGTCGTCAGGGTCAGCCCCTCCAGGCTGATCATCGTGTCGCGGCCCCAGTCGGTGAACCAGTGGTAGCCGGCGATGACCGAGCGGATCTCCTCGCCGGCGGCGTGGGCCCGAGCGGCGTCCTCGACGCGGCCGGCGGGGGTCATCAAGTACTGGTCGGCCGCCAGGACCAGCTCGGCGGCGATCCCCGAGCGGGCCTCGGGGTGGGCCGAGGCGATCAGCCGGGCGCGTCGGCCGCGCTCGGCCCGCAGCGCCTCGTCGGGCCGTAGCGCCCCCAGTGTCTCCCACGACTCGGTCGAGGCGATCAGCGTGACCGGGGCCGCGGCCGTCAGGTCGACCCGGAAGTAGCCGGGGCTCCAGAGGTCGCCGGTCGACTCATAGCCCCGGCTGACCTCGACCTCGTAGTGGACATCCGATGTCCGTTGGGTGTCGAGCGTGAACGCCGCGCCCGGGCCGTCGAGCGTCATCCGCAGCGGCGGGTAGTCGTGCGCCGCGGCGAGCTCGTAGCGGTCCTCGCAGGCGGTCAGCCGGTAGGGCGCGGGGTGCGGGACGTCCACGGGCGCGTTGTGCCCCCGGAAGTGGACGGCGGGCCTGAGGACCAGCCGGAGCCGTCCCGAGCCCGAGGCCGGTCCCGAGAGCAGGCGGTAGGTCACGTAGACCGTGTTCTGGAGGTGCGGCAGGACGAGCCGCTTCTCCAGCACGATACCCCTGACCGCGAACCGCCAGACGGGCAGGCCGTCCTCGAGCCGGAAGTCGTCCAGGTGGCCGGTGCTGGTCGAGTCGCGGGGGCGGGAGGCGATCTCCTCGACGCCGATCGAGGTGGCGGTGCCGTCCTCGAGGCCGAGCCGCTCGCCCAGCCGCTTGAGCATCATCGTCCGCCCCAGAGGGGCGGGCAGCGCGGCGATCAGCAGGCCATGATAGCGCCGGGTCGGGAGGCCGCGGACCGTGCCCGAGGCGTAGCCGCCCAGGCCGTTGGTCACGAGCCACTCGCGGGTCGACAGGGGCTCGATCCCCGATCGCATCGGGTCGAAGGGGGGCATCGCGCGGACAAGGTCAGCCATGCGGCTAGGGCTCCTCAAGATGGGGCGCCAGGGCCACGGCGGCGTGGCCCGGGAGCCGCCAGTTGTCGTGTCGATCCTCGAGCGTCGGGGTCCCGCCGCCGCCGTAGAGCGGGTCCTCGCTCGACCAGAGCAGCTCCCAGACCGAGCCGGCCGGCGGGGCGAGC
>JAFANO010000488.1 GCA_019232645.1 Planctomycetaceae bacterium
GGCCGGCGTCTCCTTCGAAGCCAAGGGGGCGCTGAAGCTGGCCGAGCGGAGCTACACCGAGGCGTTGAAGTCGGCCGACCCCGCCGACGCGGCCACCATCAACGTGCTGCACTACCGGCTCGGCCGTGTCGCCGAGGCACAGGGCAACAACAAAGAAGCCGAGGAGCACTACAACGAGGTTGCCTCCAACGATTACTCCTACCTCGACGTCGCCCAACGGCTTCAGTACTTGAGCTAACGGCCGCCTTCGTGCTATACTTACTGTTTTGATGAGACTGGTATCCCGACCGGCCCGGTCCCGTCCCGGCACCGTGACCCGGCCGGTTCGTGCACGCCTCGCCTCCTGGACCCAGCCATGCCGAACACGCCTTCCGCGATCAAACGACTGAAGCAGAGCACCAAGCGCAGGATGCACAACCGTATCGCCAAGAAGATCATCAAGACGTACACCAAGCGGACCCTCGCCGCCGTGGCCAGCAGGGAGTTCGAGAAGGCCGAGGCCGACTTCCGGACCACGGTCGCCAAGATCGACAAAGCGGGCGCGCGTCGGGTCTTGCACCCCAACACCGCCTCGCGCCGCAAGGCCAAGCTGACCCGCGACTACAACGCAGCTCTGGCCAAGGCCAAGAGTCAATAACAGCCCCTCCGAGACGAGGCGGCGCGGCGATGCCGACGCTCGACGAGTCTTTCCTCGAGGTCGTGGCCACCCTGGCCGGGCGCTACGGCCGGCCCGCGCCCGTGGCCGAGGGCCTCGACCTCTTCGAGGCACTCGTCGCCGTCGCCCTGGCCCGCTCGGTCCCCCCGAAAAAACTGGCCGCTGCCCTTGACTGCCTGCGCGAGGCCGGCTTGGTCGAGTCGCGCACCCTGGCAGAGGCCGACCCCGCCGACCTCTCCGAGGCGCTACGGGCGGCCAAGGTGTCATTGCCGGCCCGATCGCTCGGCCCGCTCCGCCGGCTGGCCCGCTGGCTCGTCGAGCGGCACAAGGGTTCGGCCGAAGCGCTCCGCGACGAAGACGTCGCGACCGACCGGCTCCGCGAGGAGCTCCTGGCACTCAACGGGGTCGGCCCCGCGACCGCCGACGCGTTGCTGCTGTTCGCCCTGCGACGGCCGGTCTATCCCGTCGATCGCGCCAGCTACCGCATCCTGGTCCGCCACGACTGGCTCGACCCGACGGCCACTTACGACGAGGCCCGCGCCGTCATCGAGCGGCCGGCGGCCGGCGACCCGGATGTGCTGGCCCGGCTCTCGGTGTGGCTCGAGCGGGTCGGCCGCGACTACTGCCGGGCCGGTGTGGCCCGATGCGAGCACTGCCCGCTCCAACCCTTCTTGCCTGAAGACGGGCCGAGGGAGCCAGAAACGTTCTAGGGCATTTCTCTCTCGGCCGTTGCGTCTATTCCTCCCCGGGGACCGATGTGCGGACCTTGGTCGCTGTGCTCCACACAGCGGACCCGACTGGCGGCTCGACCCTCGGATGAGGGGTCTCTTGTCGGATGCGTGAATCGCACCCTCTTCCGTCACCACAACGCATTGGCGCCTTTCCGCACCCTGCGAAAGACTCACCAATTGGCGGCGATACATTACGACGCGAGACGTGCCCGAAAACGTCGTCGCCGGTCGCAATCTTCAATGAGGCTCGGCCCCGGACGGCTCCGACTTGGCCTTGGGGACGTCGATCGCCTGATTCAGGAGCGGCTCGGCCCCGGCCCCCTCGGCCCCGGCCCCCTCGGCCTTCTTCTGCGCGATCTTGCTCTGGATGGCCTTCTCGAGGTTATCCAGCACGGCCTCGGTGCCGTCCTCGACCCGGACGCCCGTCGGGGCCTGGAACGCGAAATCGGTGTCCTTCAATGACGGGTTGAGTGTGACGTCCGAATAGATCAGTTCCATGCGGGTGACCAGGGGCTTCTGGATCAGCTTGATCGAGCCGAGTCGACGGCCATCGGGCCCGATCGGCCGCGTATCTTCCATCAAGATCGAGGGCTGTCGGCCGACGAGCACAACCTTGTAGGGCCAGCCGTCCTCGTGGCCGAGGTAGACCGTCACCAGGCTGGGGACGAATGAAGGCAGGGGCGCCAACTGCTGCTGAGGGGTAAGGTTGGGGCCGGCCAGCCCCTCGGGCCGGAGCCAGGTCCCCCGGATGATATCCACCGGCCGGCCGTCGAGCGTCCCCGCGTCCCGCTGGTCGAACTTGATTGCCTTACGGAGGCCGACCAAGAGCACCTCCGGCCCGGCCAGCCCGAGTTGCGTGACGACCTGGTCGCGCACCGCCGCGTCGAGCTCGGGCGACTTCAGCTTGTCGAGGATCTGGTCGACCTTCTGGAACTTGTGGTAGATCTTGGTCTCGAAGACCTGCTGATAATCCCAGAGCGTCTCGCCGTCGCAGACCTGGAGCATCTTCCCCCGCGCGTCGGGCAGCCCGAAGACCTCGAGCAGCAGGTAGACCCGGTTCTTGGGGGCCTTGAGGTAGCGTCCCTTGACCTCGAACCGCTGGCCGAGCATCGTGACTGACTGGAGGATGTTGGCCGAGACGGCCCGGAGCGCCGAGACCTTGGCGATGGCGGCGTCGAGGACCTTCTCGGCCTCTGCCGACTCCCCGGGTGGCGTCGGCGATGCCGCCGGCGCGGTGGCCACGGCAGGGCCAGGCGTCCCCGACTGCGCCCATGCCCAGGGGAGGACCGAGGCGACGATTGCGATCGTGGCGAGGATCCGATTCTTGGGCATAGCAGGAATGTAGCGATTTTCCTCAAGGGATCGGAAAGGGATGTCCGATCTTATCGCAGGGCGTAAATTGCCGCAAGTCCGGCCCCGGGTGGCGTGGCCGTCCCCGACCGGCGCGGCTCCTGGGGCGGGCCCGGGCATCCAGCGGTCCTCGACGTTTGACCAGGCCCCATCCGTGGCCGTGGAGGTCGCGGCGATCTCGACGATGGTGGACTTACCCCGATCGGAGTTCGCCCTTGCCTTGGTGGAGGCCGGCCACGGTCGCGGGGGGAGGATGCTCATGAGTACGTTCGGTGTGCTGCTCCTGGCGGCGGCGACCGCCGGGGATGGATTCGGGTACGACAAGCCGTACGTGGGGTTGAAGAAGCTCCTGCGCCCGCACGTGGTCGTCGACGGGCCGCCCCCGCCGGGCGGCCCGATCGTCCCGGGCGCGGCGGGCGCGGGCGCCTGTGCCTTCGGCCATCCCGGCTGCCAGGGCGGCGCGGCCTGCCCCGGCCCCGGCGGGCCCGGCGGCGGCCCGGCAGGAGGCCGGCGGTTCCCGAACGTCAAGAGCCAGGTCTACTTCCTCGACCCCGACGGCATGAGGATCGGCTGGCAGACCGGCGCCGGCGCCGGCGAGCGGGTCTACCTGGCCGCGCAACTGATCGTCCCGGCCCGCTATAATTTCCTCCAGGGCTACATCTACCGCCTCAAGTTGACCGACATCCCGGGCCGGCCCGGCGTGCAGCTCTACCCGACGATCGAGGTCGCCCCAGCGACGCCGGCCACCGATGCCTATCTGACCCACAACCCGATCCCGCTCCAGTTCACCGCCGAGGACTTCGACCAGGTCATCGACGGTGGCAACTTCGTGACCAAGGTGATCTACCTGCCCGATCCGAAGTACCAGGAGTTGGCGATCGCCGGCGTCGAGACCCTGGTCTCGACGCGGCTCGAGCCGGGCGTCGACCCGATCCTCGAGGCCGACAAGCGCGGCACGATCCTGATGATCGTCCGCCTCGGGGCGATCGACCTGGAGATGCCGACCGCCGGCGGCGGTATGGTGGTCGCGCCCGGCGCAGTCGTCCCGCCCGGCGCGGTCATCGGCCCGAATGGTGCGATCCCCTCCCAGCCCGGTGTGGCCCCTGGGACGGTTCTTCCCCCCGGCGCGCTGCCGCCGGGCGCGGTGCCGACGCCGACGATCGAGAGCGTGCCGGTCGACACTGCACCGGTCACCCCGGCGCCGACGGTGCCCGGCGCGCCCACGCCGCCTCCGGCGGCCGCACCGACGCCGCCCCCTCCGGTTCCGTCCTTACCAGCCCCGGGCGAGCCTCCGGCCCCCGCCACGCCGCCCGCCACCCCGGCCCCGGCCCCGGGCGAGGCCTCCGAGCCCCCCAAGTAATCCCAAGCAATCGTCGGGGCCCCGACCCGCGTGACTCACCACCGCCCCCGTCGGACGCGCTCCTTCACCGCGATCCGCCGGGGGCCTTTCGCCAAGGGACTTGCGTAGAGATCAGTCTTCCCGAATGTCGTTCTCGAACTCGGGTGGCTGGTGCCCCTCGTAGGGCACGCTGTGCGGACCGGATCTCTCGGAGTGCGGACCGGATCGCCCTTCTGAAATTGGTCCGCACAGCGTGCCCTATAAAGAATCTTGAGACGTTGAAATGAGCCGACAAGGAATGATCGGCCTCGGCGGCGGCGGTCGGGTCACACGCCTGGCGCTACCGCTGGGGATGGTGCTCGCGGTGGGCCTGGGGCCGGCCCCGGTACGGGCCCAGATGGCCGCGCCCGCGACGAACGTACCGGCGCCGCCCGCGACGGTGGCCGCGCCCGGCCCGATCGTCGCCGGCGAGGTCGTGGCCGACGGGGGCGGGCCAGTGCTCCCCCCCGAGATCCAGGTTGTCCGGTTCCAGGCGCCGCCAGGGAGCCGCGTCGAGGTCCTCGGGCCGAACCCCGAGCCGATCCCGCTCATCGCCGGCCAGGGGCCGGACACCTTCGGCCTGAAGGTCGGGGTGGGCTACCAGCTTCGGCTCTCGGAGTTGCCCGACCGCCCCGGCACCGAGCTCTTCCCG
>JAFANO010000346.1 GCA_019232645.1 Planctomycetaceae bacterium
CCAGGATCCGGGCGAAGCCGATGAGGATGTTCATGGCGAAGCCGGCCTGGATCTCGAGGAAATCGCCGCGATCGACGACGTGATGGATCACGTCGTGCATGTCGTAGCCCTGCTTGGGCTCGACGGGCACGATCTTGTTGAGCTCCGGGTTGGGATCGACGGGCTCCTCGGACGGCAAGCGGTGCGGCTCCTCGAGGTTATTCTGGGGGATGAAGCTGAGGAGGCGGCGGCAGATATGGAGGGCATCCTCGTCATCCTCGGCGATGAAGTGGATGACGCCCGAGTTCGTCATGTGGGCGTCCGCGCCGCCCAGCGCCTCGGCGGTGATCTGCTCGCCGGTCACCTGCTTGATGACCTGGGGCCCGGTGATGAACATCTGCGCCTGGCGCGTCTGGATGACGAAGTCGGTGAGGGCGGGGGAGTAGGAGGCCCCGCCGGCGCAGGGGCCGCAGATCAGCGAGATCTGGGGCACGGCCCCGGAGAGCAAGACGTTGGTGTAGAAGACCCGGCCGTAGCCGGAGAGCGAGTCGATGCCCTCCTGGACGCGGGCCCCGCCGGAGTCGTTGATGAAGACGAACGGGGTGCCGTTCCTCAGCGCCAGATCCATCACGTCGGCGACCTTGTGCGAATGGACCTCGCCGGCGGAGCCGCCGAGGACGCTGAAGTCCTGGCTGGCGAGGTGGATGGGGCGGCCGTCGACGGCGCCGGCGCCGGTCACGACGCCGTCGGCGGGCACCTCCTTGCCGGCCATCCCGAAGTGGACCTGCCGGTGCTGGGCGAACAGGCCGATCTCCTCGAAGCTGCCGGGATCGAGGAGGGTGTCGATGCGTTCGCGGGCGGTGAGCTTCCCCTGCTCCTTCTGCTTGGCGAGACGGTCCGGGCCGCCCCCCTGCTGGAGGCGCTCCCGCTTCTGGCGGAGGTCCTCGATCAACTGCTCCATCGACTTCTTGGTCACGGTGGACATCGGTTGCCTTTCCTTTCTCGGCTCATGCGGGCGCGACGGTCACCTGGTGCGACGTGTTGCCGATCCGGACCTCGTAGGTGACGGGGCTCGTGATGGGCGCCTTGCCGTCGGCGGCCTTGGCCGCGGCGGGCGCGGCGGCCTTGGCCGGGCTCTTGCTGACGTTCTTGGGGCCCTCGGCCCGCTGGGCGAAGAACTTCGCGGCCACCTGGGGGAACATGGCGTAGGTCAGGATGTCCTCGTCGGAGCCGTCGCACCCCTTGAGCGGGAGGGCTTGGGACCGGAGCTCCTCCCATTCGGGCTGGAGCAGGTCGGCCGGCCGGTGGGTGATCGGGGGCTTCTTGGCGTGCTTGGCGGCGGCCTCGATGACCTCCGGGTTGCGCGGGCCGATGCTCTCGCCGTAATAGCCGAGCATCAGGTCGGCGAACTCGCCGGTCAGCGCCTTGTAGCGGCCCATCAGGACGTTGAACACGGCCTGGGTGCCGACGATCTGGCTGGACGGGGTGACCAGCGGCGGGTAGCCGGCGTCCTTGCGGACGTTGGGGACCTCGGCCAGCACCTCCTTGAGGCGGTCGCCGGCCCCTTGTTGCTTGAGCTGGCTCTCCATGTTGGAGATCATGCCGCCGGGGATCTGGCTGTCGAAGATCTCGGTCTCGACGCCGATGATCTTGGACTCGAACTCGGCATACCGGGGGCGGACCTTGGCGAAGTGATCCTTGATCTTGAGGAGCCGGTCCTTGTTCAGCCGGGTGGTGTAGCCGGTCCCCTCGAGCATCTCGACCAGGGCCTCGGTGGGGTTGTGGCCGGGCCCGAGGCTCAGCGACGAGATCGACGAGTCCACGATGTCGGCGCCGGCCTCGATCGCCTTCATCAGGCTGACCAGGGTGACGCCGGTGGTGGAATGGACGTGGACGTGGACGAGGGTGTCCTGGCCGCACGCCTGCTTGATGCCGCGGACGAGGTCGTAGGCGGGCTGGGGCCTCAGGAGCGCGGCCATGTCCTTGATGCAGATCGAGTGGCAGCCGAGGTCCTGGAGCTGCTTGGCCATCTCGACGAATTTCTCGACCGTATGGAGCGGCGAGACGGTGTAACAGATGGTCCCCTCGCAGTGCTTGCCGGACCGCCGGACCGCCTCGAGGGCGCGGCGGAGGTTCCGGACGTCGTTGAGCGCGTCGAAGACGCGGAAGACGTCCATGCCGTTCTCGGCCGACTTGTCCACGAACCGGTCGACGACGGTGTCCTCGTAGTGCCGGTAGCCGAGGAGGTTCTGCCCGCGAAGGAGCATTTGCAGGCGGCAGTTGGGCAAGAGCTGGCGGAAGGTGCGAAGCCGCGCCCACGGGTCCTCGTTGAGGAAGCGGATGCAGGAGTCGTAGGTCGCCCCCCCCCAGCATTCGACGCTCCAGTAGCCGGCCTGATCGATGTCCTCGCAGGCCGGAACCATATCTTCGAGCGCCATCCGCGTGGCCAGAAGGCTCTGGTGACCATCGCGGAGGACCAACTCCGTGACCTCAACCGTGCGTGACATGGGATATGACTCCTGATGGGAAGATGATGCCGGGTCAATTCTGATCGGATCCGCGGGCCGCTTCAAGAAGGGTGAGGATTTCGTCCCTGGCCTGGTCTCCCGTCATGTCGGCGGAGGGCTCCTCCCCCAGGCTCACCTCGGGAACCTGGGAGCGTGTTTGTCGCCGTTGGCGACCATCCGGAGGCTGTCGGCACGTCGCCGGCTCGCCGCGATGGCCGAGAGGATGGTCAACGTGAGCCTCCGCGATCATCGACATCCTCGCAGTCCACCGCGAGCGCGGAAATCGTATGGCTTGTTCGTCGATGGGAAATGGTCTCAGCAGACGATCCTACTCGACCCGTCGGAGAGCCGCGGCGACGCACCTCGGGTCGTCCTCAAAAGATTCCTGGAGGAACGGCGGCGCGAGTGCCTTTCCAGGGT
>JAFANO010000737.1 GCA_019232645.1 Planctomycetaceae bacterium
GGCCGACGAACCAGCCGTCATCGATCCAATATTCCAGAGAGAACGCTCGCTGCATGAGATCCGCCCTTGGTCCCTAAAACGCCGTTCACGAGCGCCGAGATTTTGTTACCGAACAGCCGTTCCGAATTTGCGTGGGACTCGACCAGATACGCCCTCGCCGACAACCGAATGGTTGCGGTGACGCGGCGCCCCGACCTGGCGCGTCCTGCTTCAGATCTCGGACCCCTCGTCCTGCACCGGATCCGCATTCTGCCCCCCTTTGAACAGCCTCCGGCCGAGGTTTTGCTGGAACGGGGTCCAGCTCGACCCGCGGCAGGGGTCGTCGCGGATTTCGCGGCCGAAGGTGTGCAGCTTGGCGTCGAGGTTGTCGATGTAGTGCAGCGCGATCGCCTCCAGGGTCATCGGGAGCTTCGGGCTGCCGTACTCGGGCGGGCCGTGGTGGCTGACGATCATGTGCTTGAGCCGCAGCAGGAGCTCGGCGGGGAACGGCTCGCCGGTCAGGTCGGCGGTCTGCTCGACCTTGCCGCGGAGCATCTCCACGCCCATGACCAGGTGGCCGACGAGCTGCCCCTCGTCGGTGTAGCCGAAGGCGCGGTCGTAGCTCAGCTCGTCGACCTTGCCGATGTCGTGGAGGAAGATGCCCGCCAGCAGGAGGTCGCGATCGACCTCGGGATAGAGGTCGGCGATCCGGTCGGCGATCGTCAGCATCATGACGACGTGCTCGAGCAGCCCGGCGTGATAGGCGTGGTGGTTCTTGATGCCGGCCGGCGCCGTGGTGAACTTGCGGACGAACTCCTCATCGATCAGGAAGCACTCGACCAGGGAGCGGAGGTGCGGATTGGCCATCGTCAGGAGCAGCTCGCGGAGCCGCGCCGTCAGCCGGGCGACGTTCTGCGTGCTCTGGGGGAGGAACTCCTCGGGCGCGACCCGCGAGGCGTCGAGGACCTCGACGTGGGAGAGGATCAGTTGCAGCGCCCCCTGGAAGACCTGGGTCTTGCCCCGGACGTGGAGGTAGTCGCCCGGCTCGAAGGTCCGGGCCAGCCCCTCGCTCGCGTTCCAGAGCCGCGCGCCGACGCTCCCCGTCTTGTCGCGCAGTTCCAGGTGGAGGTAGAGGTTGCCCTGGCGATTCGCCCGGAGCTGCTTGTCGGCGACCAGGAAGGCCTCGTCCACCGACTCTCCGTTGGCCAATTGATTCACATATTGACGCATCATGAGGCAGTTCGACCGGGGTGCAAGGACGGGGAGTTCTGATACGCATTCCGGAGATTGATTGCACTCTGTCCGGATCTCAAACCCGCGATTTCGACTTTCAACAAAGCAGACCGGGTGCACGAATTTCCTGGAGTCCGTATAACCGTTCGGGCCGAAGGCCCACAGAGCGGTGATTTTATGGGTGGCGCGGCGACGGGGTCAAGGGACGAGGCCGCGCAGGGGATTGCGCGGCCGCGACGGGAGGAGAGGGGAGAGCTGGCCGATCGGGCGGCGATCCCGGCCGCATCAACTCGTCGGTAAGTTGATGATGGGGAGGCCGTGGGCCGGCGTCCCGCCGACGGGGGCCCCGAGCCCGCCCGCGATGCCGCTGGGGATCGGGAAGGGCATGACGTTGCTGGCGCCGCCCGGGATCAGCACGCCCGCCGGCGGCAGGTTCGTGATCGGCGGCCCGACCCGCCGCGGCAGGCTGATCCTCCGACCTGACCCGCCGATGCCGCCCACGGTGTGGAGCTGCTTGATCGTGCCGTTCGGGTCAACGACCACGCCGAGTTCGTAGACCCCCGGGCTCGTGGGGAGCTGGACCGGCGCGCCGGTGAGCGTCACGGCACCGCTCGGCGGGATATTCGCGACGGTAAAGGTCGAGAGGATCGCGCTGCCCGGCCCGAAGGTCGGCGTCCGCGACGCGACCAGGTCCACCGTGACTGGCCCTTGCGGGCTGGTGGGGGCGGTCCCGACGTTGGCGACGCGGATGTTCGGCTGGATCACGTCGCCGGGCTGCATCACCGGCGGGACGTCGAGGCCGGTGACCGTCAGCTCGGGCAGCGGCGCCTCGATCCGCACCGGCGCCGCCTTCTGGCTCGCGTTGTTCGTGTAGTCGGACTCGGCGAGGATCCCGTCCGGGTCGACCGCGAACCTCAGGTAGATCGTCCCGCCGGGGCCCGGCAGGCCCGGGGGGCGGCTCGGCAGGGTGAGGGCCTCCGTCAGTTGCACGGCACTGTTCTGCGGGATGTAGGGGGTGAGGAACTGCCCGATCTGGACCTCGTGGCCTCCTCGGGGAGAGCGCGAGGCGTAGACGGCGACGTACGTCGGCAGCGCGTCGGCCGTGCTGGGGGCCCCCGGCTGCAATGCCAGCGGTTCGATCAACGAGCTGGCGCCGATGTTCCTGACATCGACCGCGACCGTCAGCGTGCCGCCCCACGAGGCGGCCGGCGCGGCGAACCCCGAGATTGTGAGGTCGGGCAGCGAGAACCCGAGCGGGGTATACGCCAGCAGCTCCCGCCCCTCCAGGCGCTCCAAGGCGGCGAGCCCCGGCCGGCGTGGGTCGCGACCGTTCCGGCGGTTCCGCCGGGATTCCCATGGCAACACCGAACACCTCCCCGCGGCCGAGGGACCCCGGCCCCCACAACCCTGGCCTGGCCGCGGGAGGCCGAACCGTTCATCCCTGCGGCCCTCAACAAGGTTGACCCTTCGGCCAGATCACACGTCCGCGCGGCCCCGACGCGCCCCGGCGCCAGGGACAGGCAATCCCTCGTCTTATAAGGTCGTCCGATCATCTGGGAAATTTGGGGTCTTTTCCCCGTCCAGTGGGTATTCGGGTCCCTCGGGGAATGACGTGACATGCGGGGGGGACGTTGGACCTGGCGCGGCGCTGCCGGTGGGGAGAGATCAGACGGAGAGACCCCCTCCGCGACCCGATCGGTTTGTGGTAGATTACCTTTTCGCCGCCCTGGTCGTCGCGAGTTCCACGTCGCGGCCCGTCATCAAGCGGATTCCCGTGGGGGCGGGTGGGGGCGCGACGCGACCCGCCCTTCGTGCCGATTCAGGGCAGGTCGTGCCGCGCCCGATCCGCCCGACAAGGGGCCTACCGGATGAGGCCCTGGATCAATCGAACCCGAGGAGTTGCCCCGTGCGCTGGTCGAAAGCCCTGATCCCGACGTTGAAGGAGACCCCGGCCGACGCCGTGGCGACGAGTCACATCCTGTTGCTCCGCGCGGGCATGATCCGCCAGCTCGGCGCGGGGGCGTACACCTACCTGCCGCTCGGGTTCCGGGTGCTCCACAAGGTCGTCACGGTGATCCGCGAGGAGATGGACGCCTCCGGGGCGCTCGAGCTCTTGATGCCGGCGCTGCAGCCGATCGAGCTCTGGAAGGAGTCGGGGCGGTACGAGACGTTGCGCGAACTGCTGATGCAACTGACCGTCGGCGGCAACCAGCCGATGGCCCTGGGGCCGACGCACGAGGAGGTCGTCACCGAGCTGGTCCGCGCGCTGGTCCGCTCGTACAAGCAACTGCCGGTGACGCTCTACCAGATCCAGACGAAGTTCCGCGACGAGCCGCGGCCGAGGTTCGGCGTCCTCCGGACCCGCGAGTTCCTGATGAAGGACGCCTACAGCTTCGACGCCGACCTGGAGCAACTGAACGCCAGCTACGACGCGATGTACGAGGCGTATTGCCGGATCTTCGACCGCTGCGGCCTGCCCTACGTGGTCGTCGAAGCCGAGAGCGGCCCGATCGGCGGCGACGTCTCGCACGAGTTCATGGTGCCCTGCACGATCGGCGAGGACGTGGTCGTGCAATGCCCGAAGTGTGGCTACGCCGCCAACCGCGAGCGGGCCGAGATCGGCTCCCGCCCCGCGGCGGCACCGCGCGCGGCGTCGGCCCCCGCCTTCGAGCGGGTCGAGACCCCCAACCGCCGGACGATCCAGGAGCTCTGCGACTTCCTCAAGGTCCACGAGTCGGCGACCGCCAAGCTGCTGGTCTACCTGGCCGACGGCAAGCCGATCGCGGCGCTGATCCGGGGCGACCACGAGGCGAACGAGGCGAAGATCCGCCGCGCCTTCGGGGCGCAGGCGTTGGTCCCGGCCGACGCCGACACGATTCAGCGCGCCACCGGGGCGCCGATGGGCTTCCTCGGGCCGGTCGGGATCAAGATCCCGCTGGCGATCGACCCGGCGGTCGCCGCACTCCGGAGCGTGGTCGTCGGCGGTAACGAGACCGACGTCCACCTCAAGGGGGTCGTCCCCGGCCGCGACTTCCCGCTCGACCGCGTGCTCGACCTCCGCGACGCCGTCGCCGGCGACCCCTGCCCGCGCTGCGGGACGGAGATGGCCGTCAACCAGGGGATCGAGGTCGGCCACGTCTTCAAGCTCGGGACCAAGTATTCCAAGGCGATGGGGGCGACCTACCTGGACGAGAAGGGGGACGAGGTCCCGGTCATCATGGGTTGCTATGGGATCGGCGTGAACCGGATCGTCGCCGCGGCGATCGAGGCCGGGCACGACGAGAACGGGATCATCTGGCCGTTGCCCTTGGCCCCCTACGAGGTCCTGCTCATCCCGCTCCAGGTCCAGAACGCCGCGGTGATGAAGGCGGCCGAGGCGCTCGAGGCGCAGCTCGAGGCGGCCCGGCTCGACGTCCTCATGGACGACCGCGAGCAGCGCCCCGGGGTGAAGTTCAAGGACGCCGACCTGATCGGGATCCCCCTGAAGGTGGTCATCGGCGAGCGGGGCCTGAAGGAGGGGACGATCGAGGTCAAGTGGCGATCCGACGCCGTGGCGCGCCACGTCTCGGCGGCGACGGCCGGCGAGGCCATCGTCTCCGAGGTCGAGGCGACGCGCAAGGCCCTGGCCACCCAGTGCACCGAGCGCCAGATCGCCCGGGCCGCCGCGAGGGGCCGATGAGCGTCCGAGGCGTCCCCCGCGCCCCCTTCGTCCTGCTCGGGCTGATGACCGTCGCCACGTTCGTCGGCCCGATCGTCATCGCGCATGTGATCCGGGGTGGCGCGAGCCCCCGCTGGCCCCCCGATCGCCCCGTCGAGTGGTGGACCTTCGGCCTGATCACGGGGTTGGAGGTCGTCCTGATGGGAATCTGCCTCGGGATCGGGTTCGTCAACTGGCGGAAGATGCCCCGCTATCCTAAGACACCCCCGCGGCCCGAGGAGCCGTCCCAGGACTCCTCCTAGGAAGGCTCTCGGCGGCTGGCGTCCCTGAGGCTCGACGCGGACCTCGTGGGTCCGCCGCGACGCAGCGTTAGGCCCGGGATTTCCAGATGTCCGGGTTGTTGCTCGTACCAGTCGAGGGCTTCGTCGAACTCGGTCTGGGCCTTGCGCCGCAGAACGACCGGCAGACTCATCGTCGAATCCGAGCGAGAGCTTCGGCTTTTACCTCTTCCCAAGATACGACATCGTCCGGTGCAGCATCATCCTCAGCGAGACGGCGATCGAGTTCGGCCTTCTGCTCCTCGGTGAGTACCGGCTCATAGCCCCGATCCACGAGCCGATCCCAGAGCTCATGCATGAGCCGGATGCGATCCTCGACCGGCCAGGAATCCGTTCCCGTGAGGACCGGATACTGTTGGCGAAATCGTCTTGGTCATCGAGAGACAGGGATTGCCCCTTCGCAGAGCACCCCATCTTACCCATACACCGGTCTGTCGACCGCCGAAGGGAATTCGCCAACAGTATCCAATTGCGCGACCGAAAGAACGCCTGGAGACAATCTCCGTCTTGTTGTGAGGGCCGTGAACGGCGCTCAAGCGGCATGATCACAGGACGGCCAGCCGTCCCGCCGCCGTCTTCGCCGGGGCGGAGAGGCCACGATGTGGTCGTCGCTTGGCCGGGCTGGCTGGAAATCTACCCCTCGCGGTGGCGACCTCTCCGCGGGCAGGAATGCGGGCCGACGTGGGGTTGAGGAGATCGATCATCTCGGCGTCGTCCCCTGCTCGATTCACTGGCGGCTCATCAGGTGGAGCTTGACCCGGTCGGCCAGCGCCTTGTCCGTCCGCATGACCTCCTGGAAGGCCACGGTGGTC
>JAFANO010000206.1 GCA_019232645.1 Planctomycetaceae bacterium
GAGCAGATCCCCGGCGAGAGCCACCACCCCAACGAACGCCTCCGCGCCGTCATCCTCGACGTCCGGAAGGTCGGCCAGCGGGTCAAGATCATCCTGAGCCGGACCCATCCCGACTTCGTCCGCCGCCTCTTCGAGCTGGAGATCCCCGAGATCGCCGACCAGATCATCTCGATCCGCGCGCTGGCCCGCGAGGCGGGGTACCGCTCGAAGGTGGCCGTCAGCTCGATCGACTCCAAGGTCGACGCCGTCGGCGCCTGCGTCGGGGTCCGGGGGACGCGGATCAAGAACATCGTCGACGAGCTCGGCGGCGAGCGGATCGACATCGTCCGCTGGAACGAGTCGCTGCAAGTCCTCATCCCCAACGCCCTCCAGCCGGCCGAGATCGACGAGGTGATGCTCTGCCAGCTCCTGGGCCGGGCGATCGTCCTGGTGCGCGAGGACCAGCTCTCCCTGGCCATCGGCCGGCGCGGGCAGAACGTCCGGCTCGCCTCGAAGCTGGTCGGCTGGGACATCGAGATCATGACGTCGGAGGAGCTCGATGAGCTGATCGAGAAGGCGGTCGCCGCCTTCACCAAGATCGAGGGGGTGGACACCGACCTGGCCGAGAAATTGGTGGAGCAAGGCATCCTCAGTTACGATGACCTCTCGGTCATGGAAATCCCGGACCTGGTGAACACAATTGAAGGTCTGAGCGAAGAACAAGCGGTCGAACTGGTGGCGCGGGCCGAGACCCTGGCCGAGGAGCAGGCCGAGGAGATGCCCCGACGCAAGGGCGTCCGCGCCGCGTCGCCCGCCCCGGCCGAGTCGGGGGGCGAGGCGGTGGCCGACGGGGGGGACGATCGCTCGGGCCGGATCCCCGGGCCGACCCTCGACGAGCTCTTCGAACGCGCCGCGCCCCCCATGGGCACGCCGCGGGAGCCGGCCGCCGAAGCGGAGGATCGGCCGGCCGACGCCCCGGACAGGAGTGATGCCGAGGAACTGGGCTTGACAGCCTCGGAAAAGTCCGATGAGATCCGCGATCTGGCATTGGCCGCCGAGACGTCGAGCTCGGGGGACGACGGATGCGAGGTGACCTCTCCGCCGAGCGATGCCGATCAGGACGAGACCGCCCGCATCGTGACCGAGGCCGTGGAGGCGGGCAGCTCACCCCAGGAGATCGAAGCCAGCGAAGCTGGCGCGGGGCGGAACGTCCCGCCCTTGCCACCCACGGAACCCTTCTCGACCGATCGGGTCGAGGGAAGCGATTCGGAAATGCATCAACCATGAGGCCCCGCATGGGCCTGGGCCTGGCATCGTGGCCTGATCGCACGCACCCGCCCCCCTGAGTGGTCCCGGCACTCGGGCCCGGAAGGGTGGTTCGGTCGGCCAGATCTTGAATCCCGAGCACGAACCACCGGGCCGAGCCGAGTCGGGCCGGCCCATCCAGGAGGAGTTGTCGTTGTCCACACGTGTCCACGAGTTGGCGAAGGAACTGGGTCTGAAGAGCCAGGAGTTGCTCGATCGTATCCAGCGTTGGGGGCTCGACGTCAAGGTCAGCGCCCTGGCGAGTCTTGATTCCACGACGGTCGATCGGATCAAGCAATTGATGAAAAATCCCCCGGCCGCGGCGGCGTCGGGCGCAGCGCCGGCCGCCACCCCTTCGCCCAGCCCGAGTCGCTCGGAGACATCCGCCATCGGCGCGACAGCCCGTACGGCCACCCGGCCCGGACCCGGCCCCGCGGCACCGGCGGCCCCCGCGGCATCCCAGGCGCCGGCCCCGTCGCCGAGCCCTGCCACGGCCACGACTCCCATGACCGCGCCGCCCCGGTCGGCGACCCCGGCCCCGGCCCCGGCCGCGCAGGCCCCGGCCGCGAGCCCCTCGGTGGCGCGCCCCGGTGGGATGGCCGTGTCTCCGGCCTCGAGCCCGCCGCTGGCGCGCCCCGGCGGGCTGACGTCACCCCCGCGCGCGGGGGGCCCCCTGTCGGGTCACACCCCCCACCGCGGCGTCGGGACCGCGACTCGGCCGGCGACGCCCACGACGCCCCCGCCCGATTACCGGCCCAGCCCGAGCACGCCGCCGCCCTTGAAGCGGAGCGACTACATGACCCCCGGGGGAACCCGCCAGCCGATCCCACACCCGGCCCCGACCGCCTCGACGATGCCGCGTCGCGAAGAAGAGCCCGCGGGCCCGCCGGGCGACGGCAGCCGCCGCGAGCCGCCGACCGGCCCGCGCAGGCCGCTGCCGCCGGTGGCGCCGGTCGCCCCGCCCCCGCAGCCGAGGCGCGCGTCGCCGCCCCGGCCCGGCGGTGGCGGCCACGAGGTCAAGACGCAGCGGCCCGAGAAGCGGTATACGCCCGAAGAATTGCGGGCGATGATGCAGTCGGGCCTGCTCGGCGGCCAGGCCCCGGGCGCCGCGCCCCCCAGGCCGGGCGCCACTCCTTCCAGTTCCAGGTCGGGCATGCCGTCTCGACCCGCGGGGGCCCCGGGACCACGCCAGGGCGCGCCCGCCGGTCCCCCCGTTCGCCGGCCGCCCTCGGGGTCCGCCCCCGCGCCCGTGGCGCCGGTCGCCCAGCTCGACGAGTCGGATGAAGAACGGCGCCGCAAGGGGGGAGGCGGCCGCCTCGGCACGCCCCTCGAGCGCGAGGGCCGTCGCGCCAAACGGACCGAACGCGCGACCGAACGCCGCGTCACCTCGCCGATGCCCGCCGCCGCCATCCTGAACGAGAGCGAGGAGGAGGGTCGCCGCGCGCGGTCGGGTCGCAAGATGCACAAGGGGGGCGGCTATCGCACGGCGCTCGCCCCGGTGCGCAAGTCGAGCGCCCAGATCGAGCCGCCGATCACCGTCCGCGGCCTCTCCGAGGTCATCGGCGTCCGCGCCAATGACCTGATCAAGAAGATGATGACCAGCATGGGTCAACTCGTCACCATCAACGCAACCCTCGACGACGAGTCGGCGATGATGCTCGCCCTCGAGTTCGGCGTCGAGCTGGAGGTCGTGCGCGAGCGGACCGCGGAGGACGAGATGCTCGCCTCGCTCGCGCCCGCCGAGGGCCGGCCCGAGGACCTCCGGCCCAGGCCGCCGGTGATCACCATCCTCGGGCACGTCGACCACGGCAAGACCTCGCTCCTGGATCGGATCCGCAAGTCGAACGTGGTCGATACCGAGAGCGGCGGCATCACGCAGCACATCGGGGCGTACCAGGTCGAGCACGAGGGCCGGCTGATCACGTTCGTCGACACGCCGGGCCATGAGGCGTTCACCGCGATGCGGGCGCGCGGGGCCAACGTCACCGACATCGTCGTGCTGGTCGTCGCGGCCGACGACGGCGTCATGCCGCAGACGCAGGAGGCGATCGCGCACGCCAAGGCGGCCGAGGTCCCGATCGTCGTGGCGCTGAACAAGATCGACCTGCCCAACGTCAACATCAACAAGATCTACGGTGAGCTGTCGCAGCAGGAGCTCGTCCCCGAGGAATACGGCGGCGACACGCCGGTGATCAAGACCTCGGCGCTGACCGGCCAGGGGATCCCCGACCTGCTCGAGATGCTCGGGATCGTCGCCGAGGTGCGCTGCGACCTGCGGGCCAACCCGGACCGGCCGGCGACCGGCACCTGCCTAGAGGCGTCGATCTCCGAGGGCCGGGGCGTCGTGGCGACCGTGCTGGTCCAGGACGGCACCCTCCGCGTCGGCGACGTCCTGGTCTGCGGCGACGGCTTCGGCCGGGTCCGGGCCCTGTTCGACGACAAGGGCCGCTCGGTCGCCGCGGCCGGCCCGTCGACGCCCGTCGAGGTCTCCGGGCTCGACGCCGTCCCCACGGCGGGCGAGAAGTTCGCGGTCGTCGACGACATCTCCCGCGCCCGCGACATCGCCGAGGCCCGCCGGAGCCGCTCCCGAGGCGTCTCGCTGAGCGAGCGCCAGGCCGTCACGCTGGAGAACCTCTTCAGCAAGATGGCCGAGCAGAAGGTCAAGAGCCTCAACCTGATCCTCAAGGCCGACGTCCAGGGGTCGCTCGAGGCCCTCTCCAAGGAGCTGGAGAAGCTCGAGAACGCCGAGGTCCCGATCCGGATCCTCCTGAAAGGCGTCGGCGGCATCTCCGAGAGCGACATCCTGCTGGCCGACGCCTCGCAGGCGATCGTCATCGGCTTCCGCGTCGCCCCCGAAGACCGCGCCGTCGCGCTGGCCGATGAGAAGAAGATCGACATCCGGCGCTACGACATCATTTACCAGGTCACCGACGAGATCAAGAAGGCCATCGAGGGGATGCTCGTCCCCGAGATCAAGGAGGTCCACCTCGGCCGCGCCGTGGTCCGGCAGACCTTCAAGATCTCCAAGGTCGGCACCGTCGCCGGCTGCTTCGTCACCCAGGGGACCATCGAGCGTTCCGCCAAGGCCCGCCTGATCCGCGAGGGTCGCGAGATCTACAAGGGGGCCATCGACGC
>JAFANO010000320.1 GCA_019232645.1 Planctomycetaceae bacterium
GATCGCCAAGCGGCACGTCGGCCCCTCGAACAACTTCTTCGAGCTGGTCAGCGACGGCAACATGTCGCTGATCCGCGCCGTCGAGAAGTTCGACTACGCCCGCGGCAACAAGTTCAGCACCTATGCCTCGTGGGCGATCATGAAGAATTTCGCGCGGACGATCCCCGAGGAGAACTACCGCCGCGACCGGTTCGTCACCGGCCACGAGGAGATGTTCGAGGCCGCCGCCGACACCCGGACCGACGAGCACGAATACGAGAGCGCCCAGAAGCGGAACCAGGAGGCGGTCAAGGGGATGCTCGGCCGGCTCGACGACCGCGAGCGGCGGATCATCGTCAGCCGCTACGGGATCAATGGCGCCAGCGAGCAGACCCTCGAGCAGCTCGGCCGCGAGCTGGGGATCACCAAGGAGCGGGTCCGCCAGATCGAGTCGCGAGCCCGGGACAAGCTCCGCCGGCTCGCCGAGGCGCAGGAGCTCGACCTGCCGGCTTCCTGACCATCTCCCCCCCGGCACGCGTTCTTCCGCCCCGGGCCAATCCGGCGCGGGAATTCCGGTGTATCCGGTGCAGGGGATCGAGACACCGAAGGGATGCCACAGCGTTAATGCTTCTCGGAAACGTGCCCGCACCCATGAGGCGGGGCAACCATGAGGAGGGAGGGAGATGGACGAGCCGACGAGGAACTGGTCCGAACGGCCGGGATGGGACGATCCTGACAGGCGGACCACGTCGATCCACGCCGAGAGGCTCCGTCTCGGGACGGCCCCGGGGTCGATGAGAGGCAAGGATCGGTCCCGCGCGACCAGACCGTGGGACGCCGACCCGCCCCGAGTCACGGGACTGGCCGGGTGGCCGGCCGTCGCCGGCTTCGAGATCCTTGAGGAGTTAGGGCGCGGCGGCATGGGGGTCGTTTACAAGGCCCGCCAGAATAACTTGAGTCGTCTGGTCGCGCTCAAGATGGTCTTGGCCGGCGCCCATGCCGGACCCGACACCCTGGCGCGGTTCCACAAGGAAGCGCAGGCCGTCGCCAGTCTCCAGCACCCCGATATCGTCCAGATCCACGACGTCGGCCAGGTCGGCGGCCTCCCCTACATCTCCCTCGAATTCATCGACGGCGGCAGTCTCGACCGGCGGATCGAAGGCCGACCGCAGGAACCCATGCAGGCCGCCCGGACGATCCGGATCCTCGCTCGCGCCATCCACGCGGCCCACCTCCGAGGGATCATCCACCGCGACCTCAAGCCGGCCAACATCCTCTTGACCGCCGACGGTCGCCCCAAGATCACCGACTTCGGCCTGGCCCGACGGCTCGGAGACGACTCGGACCAGACCCGCACCGGCACCATCGTCGGCACGCCCGACTACATGGCCCCCGAGCAGGCCCTCGGTCGGGCCCATGACGCCGGCCCGCTCGCGGACCAGCACGCCCTCGGCGCCATCCTCTACGAGCTGCTCACCGGTCGGCCGCCGTTCCGAGGGGCGACGGCGCACGACACGATCGAGCAGGTCCGCACCCAGGAGCCGGTGCCGCCGAAGCGCCTCCAGCCCAAGGTCCCGCGCGACCTGGAGACGATCTGCTTGAAGTGCCTTCAGAAGGAGCCCCACCGCCGCTACCCCAGCGCCGACGCGCTGGCGGACGACCTCGACCGCTTCCTCGACGGCCGCCCCATCCGCGCCCGACCCGCCTCCGCCGTCGCGCTCCTCGGCCACTGGTGCCGCCGCAACCCGCGCGTTGCCGTCCTCGCCGCCGCCGTCCTCGTCCTGGTGGTGACCGTGGCGACCACCACCACCGTCTTCGCCGCCCGCCTGGCCCGGGCCCGAGACGCCGCCATCGCCGCCTTCCGCGGCGAGTGCCGGAAATCCTTCGAGCTGCTCAGTGTCAAGCAGCGCGCCGAGCTCGCCGCCGAGCAGGCCACCCGCGGCTCTCGGCTCGCCCACGAGCAGACGGCCCGTGCCCTCGACACCTTGGCGGCCCTGGTGGCCCGGGTCCGTTCCCTGGAGGACCGCCCCGACCTCCGCGACGCCAAGCGCGACCTCCTCGCGACGGCGCGGGCCGTCCTCGATGAGCTCGCCCGCGAGGACAGGATTGCCGACGCCCTTGCCGACCCCGGCCTTGGCGGCCCCCTCCGCCGCTTCGGCGACCTCCAGGGGACCCTCGGCCGGCCCGCACAGGCCCGGCGCCTCGATGGTGTCGCTCGAGGAGCAGGGCGGCAAGAAGGTCCTGACCGCCACCAAGATCGAAGTCGACACCACGATCCAACCATCCATGAGGAACACCGAACATGAGCCCAGATCCTCACTCACGCCGCTTCGACCCGCGCCGGCTGTTCCCGGCAATCGGGACGGACGGGTCAGAGCTGTTCGGGGCGCCGGACGCGTCCCCCTTCTCCACGGCCGGGGAGTCGACAAACGACCCGGCCGGACAGGATTTCGATGAGGCGCTCGAGCAGATCGGGTCGAACGGGTGCAGGGTCTGTCCTCTCTGCGGAGCGATCGTGGCGCGCGACGGAACTGTAGTGGAGTGAAAACCATCCGCGCCGATCGAGTCACTATCCTTAAAGGGAAAGGATCGTTGTCAATGCAAGGGTTATCACGATGGCTGTTCCGTCCCGGGGGCGGGTCCGCGCCGTCGGCGACGATATTGATCCGGCTGGCCGTCGGGGGCGTCTTCTGCGCCTCGGGCCTGATCAAGTTCCTCTACGCCAACCAGGGTGCCGGCCGGTTCGCCAAGCTGGGGATCCCAGCCGCCGAGTTCATGGCGAACTTCGTCGGCGTTGTGGAGATCGCTGCCGGCCTCCTCCTCGCGGTGGGGCTGGCCACCCGGCTGGCGACGATCCCGCTGGTCATCGATATGCTCGTGGCGATCGGCACGAGCAAGCTCCCGATGCTCTTCGGCCCCGGGCCCGAGCCGGTGGCCGCGGCCCCCAAGGTCGGGCTCTGGGCGTTCGCCTACCAGGCCCGGTTGGACTCCACCATGCTCCTGTGTTGCCTCTTCCTGTTCGTCGTGGGGGCCGGGGCCTGGTCGCTCGACGCCTGGCGGGCCGCTTCGGTGCGGGGATCGAGGCGGGAAGACGGCGATCACGGCGATGAAGATCTGTTC
>JAFANO010000356.1 GCA_019232645.1 Planctomycetaceae bacterium
AGGGGGTGGAACCCTTCGTCCAGGAGGGGGACGCCTTCGACCCGCGTCGGCAACGCGCGGTCGCGACTGTACCGACCGACGATCTGTCGCTGGCCAGGACGATCGCCATGCGACATCGCAAAGGATTCCAAGCGCTGCCGAGCGAGAAGGTCATCCGGCCCGAGATCGTCTCGGTGTACGCCAAGAAGAAGTAACTTCTTGATATCAAAAGGACTTCTTCCCGGATCGTCCCTCAGCTCTCGACGCACTCGCTGCGGGGATAGGAGCCGAGGATTTCTAGCCGCTCGGACCGCTTGCGGACGGCCTCCAGGGCGTGCCGCACCGGTTCGTCGTCGGCGTGGCCCTCGATGTCGAGGAAGAAGAGGTAGGTCGGGTCGCGGTCGGCGGACCCCTCGGAGGTGGGGAACGACTCGATCCAGGTCATGTTGACAGCGTTCTTCTCGAACGGTGCGATCGCCTTGGCCAGCGCGCCGGACTGGTTCGGCAGGCGGAGCATCAGTGTCGTCTTGTCGCGACCGGTCCGCTCCTCGGCGCGCTCGGCGATGACGGCGAACCGGGTGACGTTGTGCGGCTGGTCCTCGATGTTCTCTGCCAGGACGTTGAGCTGATAGGCGTCGGCCGCGGCGCGACTGGCGACTGCGGCCGCGAACTCCTCGCGCCGGGCCTGCTCGGCCGCCGTGGCGGTCGAGACGACGTCGACGACACGGGCCTGGGGCAGATTCTTGCCGAGCCAGTGGCGGCACTGCGACAGCGCCTGCGCCTTGGAGTAGATCCGCTGGACTTGCCCCCACTCGCAGCGGCCGAGCAGGCAGTGGTGGACCCGGAGCCGGACCTCGGCGCGGATCTTCATCCCCGGCAGCCGGACGAACATATCGAGGGTGTCGACGATCCGCCCGTCGGTCGAGTTCTCCAGCGGCACGATCCCGAACTGGACGTGCCGGCGGTTGACCTCCTCGAAGACCGCGGCGATCGATCCGACCGGGACGTGCTCGACCGACTCGCCAAACTTGGCCACCGACGCCAGGTGGCTGTAGCTGTACTTCGGCCCGAGGTAGGCGATCCGCAACGTCCGCTGCAACGACCGGCTGCCGCTCATCAGCTCGCGGAAGATCAGCCGCAAGGTCTGCTCGGGCAAGGGGCCGCGGTTGGCGGCCAGCACCCGCGCCAGGATCTCGTCCTCGCGCGCCGCCGACCAAATCTCCAGCCTCTGCTTCTGCTTGACCTGGCCGATCTGGAGCGCGATCTCCGACCGCCGGTTGAGCAACGCGACCAGTTCCTTGTCGATCCGGTCGATCTTGGCCCGCAGGGTCGCCAGGGTCGGTGCCCGCTTCGCGTCGACGGGGCCGGAGGGACGACGGTCGGGTTTGGGCTTGCGAGGCATCGGTCCGCTCGGGGGCAAGGGGGCGGTTTTCGAGGTCCGGCGGTTGTCGGGCGCAAGATACGCGATGATAAGTGGATACAAGAGCCTCTTGCCCCTGTCAAGCGAATTCTCCCGGCGCGCCCGAGCCCGCCCCGTTTCGCTCGCCCGGCGATTTCGGTAGAGTTACGGTATGGCGTCTCCAACGCGTGCGGATCGGGCCGGATCGGATGTTGACTGCCAGAAGGGCAGGACAGCCTCGGCGCCCCGATCCGCCGGCTGCCAATTTGACAGCTCCTCCAGGGACGCGGCCTCATCCGGACATTTGCCGTGGGCCGGAGTCCTTGTGGGATCGGGAGTAGCCGAGGAAGTCAGGCGCGCGTCTTCATCGATGGCACCGCCCTTGCATATAAGGGACACTCGTGATCTGGAGGCGGGGAACTGGCGGCGCGGCGGTGGGCCGGGAGGGACCATCGGGTGCCTCGGCCGCCCCTGGGATCGGCCAGCACGACTGAGAGGGACTCCGCACCCGCCCGCTCGTCGCCGCTCCAGCGTCTGAAAGGAGACCGGTCGTGGCAGAAGGTGAAAAGATCATCGGGATCGACCTCGGGACGACCAACAGTGTGGTCGCGGTCATGGAAGGGGGCGATGTCACGGTCATCGCCAACCAGGAAGGGAGCCGGTTGACCCCGTCGGTGGTGGCGTTCACCCCCAAAGGGGAGACGCTCGTGGGCGAGCCGGCCAAGCGGCAGGCCGTGACCAACCCGGCCGGGACCATCTACTCGATCAAGCGGTTCATGGGCCGGCGGCACGACGAGGTCCGGTCCGAGGAGAAGATGGTCCCCTACAAGGTCGTTGGCGGCGCCAACGAGTTCGTCAAGGTCCGCGCCGGCGGCAAGGACTACACGCCCCCGGAGATCTCGGCGCTGATCCTGCGCAAGCTGAAGGAGGCCGCCGAGAGCTACCTCGGCCACAAGGTCCGCAAGGCGGTGATCACCGTCCCGGCCTACTTCAACGACAGCCAGCGCCAGGCGACCAAGGACGCCGGCCAGATCGCCGGGCTCGAGGTGGCGCGGATCATC
>JAFANO010000374.1 GCA_019232645.1 Planctomycetaceae bacterium
GATCGCCAAGATCGCCGCCAAGCTCGCCGTCGGCTACCGCCTCGACGAGATCCGCAACGACATCACCCGCGAGACCCCCGCCTGCTTCGAGCCGACGATCGACTACGTCGTCACCAAGGTGCCCCGCTGGGCCTTCGAGAAGTTCCCGGAGGCCGACGCCGTCCTGACGACCCAGATGAAGTCGGTCGGCGAGGTCATGGCCATCGGCCGGACCTTCCGCGAGTCGTTTCAGAAGGCCCTGCGCGGCCTGGAGGTCGGCCGCTTCGGCCTGGGCTGCGACACGAAGGACTTCTGGGGGGCCGAGACGCAGCCGACGATCGACGAGATCAAGGCCAAGCTGGCCACCCCCAACACCGAGCGGGTCTGGTACATCCGCTATGCCCTCAAGGCCGGCCTCTCGATCGAGCAGATCCACGGGCTGACCGGGATCGACCCCTGGTTCCTGGCCAATATCCGTGAGCTGGTGGCGCTGGAAGACCGGCTGCGCCGGGCCGGCGGCCTCGAGCAGGTCGACCACGCCCTGCTCCGCGAGGCCAAGCGGAACGGCTTCTCCGATCGGCAGCTGGCACACCTCTGGCACGTCGACGAGGGCGAGGTCCGCCGCGACCGCCGGCGCCGGGGCATCCACGCCGTCTTCAAGCTGGTCGACACCTGCGCCGCCGAGTTCGAGGCGGTCACGCCCTACTACTACTCGAGCTTCGAGGACGAGGACGAGGCCCGGGTCGGCGACCGGCCCCGCGTGGTCATCCTCGGCGGCGGGCCGAACCGGATCGGCCAGGGGATCGAGTTCGATTACTGTTGTTGCCAGGCCGCCTTCGCGCTGCGGGCCGACGGCTTCGAGGTGGTCATGGTCAACTCCAACCCCGAGACCGTCAGCACCGACTACGACACGTCGGACCGCCTCTTCTTCGAGCCGCTGACGGTCGAGGACGTGCTCAACGTCTGCGAGCGGGTCCGGCCGTTCGGGGTGATCGTCCAGTTCGGCGGCCAGACGCCGCTGAACCTGGCGCGGGAGCTGGAGGCGGCCGGCGTGCCGATCATCGGCACCAGCCCCGAGAGCATCGAACTGGCCGAGGACCGCGAGCGGTTCCGCCTGGTCATCGAGCACCTCGGCCTGCGGCAGACGCCCAGCGGCACCGCGACCGACTCCGACCAGGCCCGACGGATCGCCGAGCGGATCGGCTACCCGGTCGTCGTCCGCCCCAGCTTCGTCCTCGGCGGCCGCGCCATGGAGATCGTCTACGACGAGCCGAGCCTGGTGCGGTATATGGCCGAGGCGGTCGAGGCCAGCCCCGAGCACCCCGTCCTGATCGACAAGTTCCTCGAGGAGGCTAGCGAGGTCGACGTCGACGCCGTCTGCGACGGTCCCCGGACGATCGTCGGCGGCGTCATGGAGCACATCGAGGAGGCGGGCATCCACTCGGGCGACTCCGCCTGCGCCATCCCGCCGTTCAGCCTCGCCCCCGAGGTCGTCGCCGCGCTGAAGCAGCAGACCTACGCCCTGGCCGAAGCGCTGCACGTCCGGGGCCTGATGAACATCCAGTTCGCCGTCAAGGGGGGCGAGATCTACGTCCTGGAGGTCAACCCCCGCGCCTCCCGGACCGTGCCGTTCGTCTCCAAGGCGACCGGGCTGAACCTGGCACAGGCCGCGGCCCGGATCATGGTCGGCAAGTCGCTCGAGGAGCAAGGGATCACCACCGAGCCGGTCCCCACCTACGTCTCGGTCAAGGAGGCGGTCTTCCCGTTCGCCAAGTTCCCCGGCGTCGACATCGTCCTCGGCCCCGAGATGCGCTCCACCGGCGAGGTCATGGGGATCGACACCGACTTCGCCGCCGCCTTCGCCAAGAGCCAGATGGGGGCCTACATCCGGCTGCCGCTGGCGGGGACGATCTTCGTCAGCGTCGCGGCGCGCGACCGCAAGATGATCGTCGGGATCGCCCGCGACCTGACGGCGATGGGCTACGACTTGATCGGCACCGGCGGGACGGCCCGGGCACTGCTGGCCGAGGGGATCGAGGTGGCGGTCATGCGCAAGATCCACGAGGGCCGCCCCAACATCCTCGACCACCTGGCCAACGGCGCCATCGCGCTGATCATCAACACCCCCAGCGGCAAGGGGGCCCGGACCGACGAGGGCCGGATCCGCGCCGCCGCCGTCAGCCACGGCGTCCCCTGCATCACGACCGTCGCCGGCGCCAAGGCCGCCGTCGCCGCCCTTGAGCGGCTCCGCGCCGGCAAGCTCGATGTCTACGCCCTCCAGGACCTGCTCCAATCGAAGGAGCCGGCTACCCCCAGCCCCGGCCAATGACCTCGGAGGCAGTCGCATGGCGTCTCTCTCGCCGCCGCGAGCCACCCTGGATGACCTCTACCGCGAAGAGGGCCAGGCCGAGCTGATCGGCGGGAGGATCGTGCGATCCATGCCTTCGGGAGACCTGCCGAGCCTCGTGGCGTTCGAGATCGCCGTGAGCCTCCGCGAGCACGCCCGGCGGACCGGCCAGGGCGTCGCCTACGCTGATGGCACGGGATTCGCCATTCCCGAGCTGCCTTCTGGCCGCGAGTCGTTCTCGCCGGATGCCGCCTATTACCTGGGACCTCGGCCCGCCAATCGCATGCGGTTTGTCGAGGGTGCGCCGACACTGGCCGTCGAGGTCCGCAGCGAGAACGACTATAGCCCGTCCGCCGCGGCCGAGATGGCGGCCAAGCGCCGCGACTACTTCGCCGCCGGCACGCTGGTCGTCTGGGATGTCGACCCGGTCGCCGAGCAGATCCACGTCTACCGCGCCGCCGACCCTAATCGCCCGACCACCTATGCCCGCGGCCAGGTCGCCGAGGCCGAGCCGGCCGTCCCCGGATGGAGGCCCCTCGTCGACCCCTTCTTCGTCTAACCTCGAAGGGTCTCGCGCCCCGGCCGATGACCTCGGAGGCAGTCCCATGGCATCCCTCTCGCCGCCGCGAGCCACTCTGGATGACCTCTACCGCGAAGAGGGCAAGGCCGAGCTGATCGGCGGGAGGATCGTGCGATCCATGCCTTCGGGAGACTTGCCGAGCCTCGTGGCGTTCGAGATCGCCGTAAGCCTCCGCGAGCA
>JAFANO010000403.1 GCA_019232645.1 Planctomycetaceae bacterium
TCTGGGGCGCCGGCCTCCAGCAGATCGCCGGCCTCACCGCCGACCAGTTCATGGACGCGCTCGATCGGACCGTGAGGTGAATTGACATGGCGTGACACGGATTTCCCAGATGAGCCCCTGAGTCTGGCACAGGACTTGCGCGATTACCTCTGGTTTTCCAGGGTTTTCGGGGTAGACCCAACAGTGACACTGGTGGCGAATTCGTCTGCTGGCGAGTTTCCCCTTTGCAGGAGTTCCCATCTCGCCCAGACTCCGGCCTGCAGGCCAGAATTTGGGCAAGCTGGGGTCCTCTGAGAAGGGGTCATCTCTGGCTCCCGAGGACCACGGCGAATTCGCCACCAGTGTCAATGTTGGGTTTAGGCCATTGGAGCCGCAACTCGGTCATCACGCCCTCGCCGCCTTACTGGCCCGCGCCGACGAAGGACTGGATCGGCTTGCGAGGCAGCCCGGCCTCGATCACGATCGGCTCCCAGGTCATGCGCTCCAGTCCGCTGAGGAGCCCGCGGATGACCGTGGTGGCGTTCTCGCGCTGCTCGATGCGGTAGAACTTCGGGAGATAGCGCTGAAAGAAGCCCGTCAAGCGGTCGGCGCAACCCCGGACGGTTTCCGGGGAGAGGATGGCATCGTTCAAGAGGGCCTGGGCCTCGGGATGATCGAGCAGTGACATCTTCTGGACCTCCCCACGGTGTACGTCTCCCCCTCGGAGTTCAGAATGTAGGGATGGGCCCGGAGAGTCACGGAAAATCGGTTGCGGTTGAACTAGGGGACCGAGGACTTGCGTCGCCCCGAAGATGGAATGTGTCGAGTAGGAACGAGATAATGAGCTTTAACCTTGCGGCATATACCGGATCAACGCAGCCGAGTCGGAGTGCGAAGCGCGGGAAGAGAAGGATGCTCCAGCGCCGTGGCCACCAGCGACGCCACGACGCCATAGCCCGCGTCGTCGAGATGGACGTGGTCCGGCCCAAAGTACGGCGAGTCGGGGTCGGACAGGCGCGGGTCGCTCGCCACGTCCACGACCGCATCGGCCCCGACCCGATTGGCACGGATCAGGGCGTTGTAGATCTCCCGCTGCGCCTCGAACTCGGGCCAGAGCGTCGGATTGTCGGCCGGCAAACAGGTCAGGACGATGACCTTGAATCCATGGGCGTGCCGTTCGGCGACGTACCGAGCCAGGAGCTTGCTCGCCTCCTCGCCGCTGTCGTGGTTGAGGGCGATCGAATTGGTCCCCTCCCAGACGATATCGATGGGCTTGTCGTTCGGCCTGTGGAATGCCCATCTCGGGAAGGGGAGCGCAGCGAAGGTCGTTTGCTCGGAGGCAATCATCTGCTCGATGGTCTGGCCGGGAATGCCGTGGTTGATCACCTCCCACGAGGGTCCCAGGTCCGATTGGAGCTGCGCCGGGTAGTTCGCGGGGGTGGCAGTGCCGGGAATCGAGAGTGATGCGCCGAAGGTCAGGCTGTTGCCGTCGCAGACGACCAGGTGGACAAGACCGGGGGCATTGAGTGGGTGAAGGGTGGACGGGAGAGGGCGTCCCTCCATCGACTCGATTGCTGGTCTCAGCGCTCGTCGCACGGGTCGATCTCCCGTAATTGCATCTCAACCGTATCGATAATGAGCGGAAGTGGCATGAATCTCCAATACAGTATACCTGACAATTGGGGTCGGCCGGTCCGCCGATGTCGGCCCGATCGGCCCGCTCCCGATCCGTCACCGGCCCCGTGTGTTCACTGACAACTTTGGTCTACTCAATTCGGCTGGGTCGGCGGCCGACGGGGTGGCCGACGACCGGGCCGGAACGGGCAGGCCGGGGCGGCGCGGCGGCCGGGGGATCGCCTTCCGCCGGCGGACCGGCTCGACCTGGTCCTCGCGGAACACGCTCCCTTCCGAGCGTCGGCCACGGATGACGGCGTGGGGCCTCTTCCTGGCCTGTGACCAGCGCCGGGGGAACTTTCCCGAAACGAGCTCTCCCGAAACGAACCCAGCTCGCGCCGCGCCGCTGTCACAGGGCGGACTGGGGGGAGCCGCGGGGGCGCGATCCCGAGGGTCCAACGTCAGGAGGGCGTGGGGTCGACTGCCGTCCGCTCCGGGCTTGCACTGGGCTCACCCCGGCATCGCCCTGGTCGCGTGGCCAGGACGCTACAGAGGTGGATCTTCAGCACCGGCGTGGCCCTCCCCGGTGACCTCGGACCGCTCGGGCGGCTTGCCGTCAGGGCACCGGCGGCGAAGAATGATGAAGAGCCGCCGATGAAGGCGGCGACGACTCACCGCGAGGCCGCCTGCCGACCCGACCCGGGTCGCGCCCCGAGGGCGCTCCTCATCGGGGGACCATCATGGAGACCGCTCTCGGACGCCGCGGGTTCTTGCCCGAGGCCGATCCCCTCATCCGGTTCGACCCCGACTCGGAGCTCGCCCGCCTCGACGCGCTGGGCCACGACCTCCCTCACCTGCTCCAGGACCGCGGGTTCCGCGCCTCCGCCCGGCGGCTGACGATCCCCGCCTTGCCCGACGGCGCCTTGCCCAGGCCGCTGCTGCGGCTCTATTACGTACGGGTCGGCTTCCTCGCCTCGGCCTACATCAACCAGGTCGGCCAAGAGCCCGCGACGCTCCTGCCCAGGAACCTCGCGGTCCCGCTCAGCGACGTCTGCGCGCGGCTCCGGCGGCCGCCGATCCTCAGCTACGACGGCTACGCCCTCTACAACTGGAGGCGGTTCGACCCGGACGGCCCGATCGCGCTGGGCAACATCGACACGATCCAGGACTTCGTCCCGCTCTACGACGAGCACTGGTTCATCCTGGTCCACGTCGCGATCGAGGCGCTGGCGGCGGCGATCCTGGAGGCGATCGCGCGGGCCGAGCGGGCGCTGCCGGCGGGCGACCGCGACGCCCTCAACGCGGCGCTGGGCGCGATCGCCCGCACGGTCCGGGCGCAGGTCGAGGTGCTCCGCCGGATCCCCGAGAAGATGGACCCCGCGCTGTATTTCAAGGTGTTCCGCCCCTACATCCGGTACTTCGAGGGGGTCGTCTACGAGGGGGTGGACGCGGCCCCGATGACCTTCCGGGGCGAGACCGGCGCCCAGAGCAGCCTCGTGCCGGCGCTGGTCGCCTTCCTGAAGATCCCGCACCGGCCGACGCACCTGACCGACCACCTGGCCGACATGCGCCGGTTCATGCCGGCCGAGCACCGGGCGCTCCTGGAGCGGATCGAGGCGTTGCCGACGGTCCGCGACCTGGCCGACAAGGAGCCCTTCAACGAGGCGCTCGAGGCGCTGGCGGCCTTCCGCGAGGCCCACCTCGGCTTGGCGGAGGACTACATCGCCCGACGCGTCCGCGACCCCTTGGGCACCGGCGGGACGCCCTACCAGACCTGGCTCAAGCAACTGATCGACGAGACCAGGGCCCACAAGGTCCGCTGAGCGCCGGGTGCCCCGGGATGCTCTCGTCCGAGCTGTTCAACCGCGGCAACCGGGCGCAAGACCCCCTGATCATCGCCCGCACGGGGCTGGAGAAGACCCGGTCCGTCGGGCCGACGCCGGAACGGGCGGGCTGATGCCGAGCCCGAGGGGAGGAGCCCCTTCTCTTCCCCTTCATCCTTCGGAGACTAAGCTCGACTTTTGCCCTTTTTGGTGAGCGCAGGATGCCTGATTTTCCAGGCTTTCCACGGATAGCCACCCGCATTTTTGAAAACCCCATCGGAAGAGCGGGCGTTCAAAAAGTCGAATTTGCCGGGTTTTCCAGGCTT
>JAFANO010000423.1 GCA_019232645.1 Planctomycetaceae bacterium
TGGTCGGGGTCCTCGTACATCGACTTCTCGAAGCGCAGCATCACCTGGCACCACCGCGAGAAGATCAGCAGCTGGTCGCGCAACATCTTGGCCCCCGTCTCGTCGAGCGCCTTGGGGTCGGCCACCCGGACGCCCATCTTCTCCAGCCAGGCCCGCCGCCGGGACAGCTTCTCGAACATCATGGCCACCCCCTCGGTGGTCAGGATGTGCGACTCGGTCCGGAGCACGTAGGGGACGCGCTCCGGGATATTCTTGCTGCTGTAGACGGCGTGGCCCAGCTCGTGGAGCATGGTCGCCATCCAGTATTCGTTGGGGACGATGTTGGCCAGGACGCGAACGTCGCCCTCACGGTCGATGTCGGTGCAGAAGGCGTGCGGGCTCTTGCCGGGCTTCTCGTACAGGTCGCTCCGGGCGATCACGTCGTCGATCGGCAGGCCGATCCCGGCGTAGAAGTCGCGGCAGAGCTTGAGGATGTCGGCCCCGGCATAAGCGGCGTCGAGGTCGGTCGCGAAGACGGCGGGCGTCTCCTGGAAGAAGGGGTCGTGGTAGTGCCAGGGGCGGAGCTCGTCGACGCCGATGCCGAAGCCCTCGGCCAGCCTGGCGTCGATCCCCGCCTTGGCCTCGCGGAACGGCGCGCGGGTCAGCTCGTCCAGCTCATCGAAGAGCGCCAGGACGCGCTCCTGCGACTGCTCGTTGAGGAAGAGCTGGAGGGCGTGGAAGTCCTTGAAGCCGAGCGCGCGGGCCGCCTCATTGCGGAGCCTGACCAGGTCCTTCAGGTCGGCCGCGACCACCGGCCCGACCCCCTTGCTGGCTTCCCAGACCGCCTTGCGGCGGGCGCGGTCCTTCGACTCCTTGAGCACGCGGCGGACCTCGCTGTCGGTCATCTCCCGGCCATCGACCCGGGCGCGATAGGCGTTGAACGCCTTCTCGACGGCGTTGGCCTTGGCCGTGATCTTCCGCAGGAGGTCGGGGGAGACCTGCTTCTCGAGATAGGTCAGGTAGAGGACCTCGACGGCGCGCGCCAGGACCGGGTCGGTGAGACGCCCCCCCCGGATCGCCTTCAGCTCGGCGAAGCGTCCCGGGTCGGCGAGGGCGGCGTCGAGCCGGTTCTGGGCCTCCTCCTTGCGCCGGAAGTCCTCGTCCTTGCCTGAGATATTGGCATCCCACCAGGCCAACGCGGCCGCGTGCTCCAGGGGCCGGACCCTGGCCACGTGCTCGTCGACGAACTTCCGGGCCCGCGCCTCGTCCGGGTCCGGGGCGCCGGCGTCGGCAGGCGTGGCGATGGTGATCATTCCCATGAGCAGGACCGTCCGAAAGAGAGAGTCGACGCGAAGTCCCATGGCGCTCCAGTATATCTCTCAGGTGATGTCGCGACTCCAGGCCGCTGATTCTCTCACGAGCCCGACCCCGGTGCAAATCGAAGCCCCGCCGCACGCATCGCCGCGACGATGTCATGCGACCACCACGCCCGCCCGGGCCCGGTACGCCCATCGTGCCAACGGCCACCACGCGAAAATTCCCTGACGTAACAACGACTTATGCCTTGACGCGGGCATCCGCGCCGGGCGGAATCGCCAACGGCCTATTCTTCCGAGGAGTTATGCAATTGGCGGTCTGGTACCTCAGAAGTTTGGAAAGATGGGTAACTAAGCAAGACGGCGGTAAAACTCTGTTGTATCGCCTAAATTACAGGAAAGTGAGCCGAAAGCCCACACCCTTCAGGGGCGGGATGAAGGCGTGTCGACTCCGTGTTGAAACCGATCAACACGCTATCCGGGGAGACGTTCGACTGTTATCGTGTGGGTGTCAAGTATATGGTTTCCCTTGCGCCTGCGACGTCCGGGACGGTTCCCTTCCTGGAGCCCGAAAGGGCACAAGGTCTTTGGAAACTTGGTGTTGCCGGTCGGGAGGAGAGGGCCCTCCCGGAAAACATCAACCACACGAAGGACACCTCAAGGATCCTGGCTCCGAGCCAGTTGGCCCCACGGACACCGGGCATGTCGCTCGGGAGCGATCCCGAGAAGCCTACCCCTACAGGGGCGGGAGTGTCACGAAAGCACCGTGAGCCCGGCGCACGTCCCGCTCTCTCGACGCTCGTGGTCGTCATGATCACGTCCGG
>JAFANO010000546.1 GCA_019232645.1 Planctomycetaceae bacterium
GGATTGGCGGCGGGGTGCGCCGTCTCCGTTTGCGCGGGTGATGCTGACGCGGGCGGCTGGGCCCCGTAGGAGTTGGCCGCGGCCCACACGAGGAGCAGGGCCGAAGCGCGCATCCATGCAATGAACGGCCGGTCGTTCATGTCCGACAAAGCCCCATCCCTGGGTCGAAGCCGACGATATTCTTAGACGCTTCGGTGATACAGGATTGTGAGATTCATCGGCTCGGCCGGGTCGTCTGGATTACATTAATCCTGAAGGTAATCCTGAAGGTCCGGGGGGCATCATCTTCAGGATGGTCCCGCGGTTTGCTATCCCGCCGCCGCGAGTTCCTTCCGCCACTTCATCGCCTCATCCTCCTTGCCCCAAGCTTCGTACAGTCTGACCAGACGTTCGAGGGCCTTGGTGAGGCGGGGCTTGTCCTGGGACGGGATCGTGTCCTCGCGTTGTTTCATGCCCTGATAGCCTGACAGCAGCAACGGCTCGGCGTCGGCGAATTTACTCTGATCCAGGAGCGCTTCACCGAGGCTCGACTTCGTGTCGAAGGTGGTCCAGTCATCGGGCTGGATCTTCTGGCGGATGGTCAGGCACCCCCGCAGCTTCAGTTCGGCCTCGGCGGGTTTCTTCTCGCGGAGCAGCATCGCGCCGCGGGCGGCCAGGGCGGAGGCGTGGGCGGCAGAATCGGGGGTCTGTTCGAACAGGCGGGCGGCCTCAGCATCCCGACCGGCGAGCCGGTACGCGACGGCCAACTGGTTGCGGCAGGCAGCGGCGTCGGGGTGATTGGCTCCGTGCGTGGCCTCCCGCAACGCCAATGCACGCTCGTACTGCCGGACCGCCCGGGCCGCCTCTCCCACACTCAAGTAGGCCGAGCCCAGCATCTCGCGGACCACGGCTTCCGCCATCGGCCGGTCCGCGAACACCTCGGCGACCTGCGACTCCGCCGAATCCAGGGCCTTGCGCAGCGTCACGTCCCGGCCCTGGCCCCCGGCCCAGAAGACCGCCGGGAGCGACCCGTCTCCCGGGCGGCCGGCCGACAGCAGGCTCTTCTTGAAAAAATCCAGGATGGCCTTCGTCTCCCCCTCCGAACGCCGAGCCGCCTCCTCCGCCGCCCGAGCGCGATGGAGCCCATCGACCGCGGCCTTCCACTCCGCCTCGGTCTGATGGAACTTGCCCTCGTATTTCGCCGCGACATCCTGAGCCTTCTGGCTCTTCTCGACGGCCTGCTGTTCCACCTTCCGGGCTCGTCTTTCCTCGCGGAACGCCCACACCGCCAGGCCGGTGCCCGCCGCGGCGGCGGCCAGTAGCAGGAGAAGCAGGAGCGCCGCCAGCACCGAGGCGCTACGATGCTCCCGCGCCACGTCTCGGAGCTGATGGATGAAGCCGGGGCGGTGCGCCTCCGGCGGCTGATCGGCCGCGGGAGAGGGCGTGCCGGCGTCGGCGGCGCGGGCCGGCTCCTCCTGGCGAGCGGGCCGGGATGGCGACGAGTCTCGTTCCTCCGCCGGCCGCCCCGGTTCGCGGTCATCGCCGTGGGGCCGGGCAGCGTCGGCGTCATGCACATCCGATGACGCGATCACGCTCGTGCCGGGGGCCGTGGTACCTCGGTCCTGTTCACCCTCAGTCATCATCCCTTCCCCAAAACCGATTCGTCCCGGAGCATCGTCCCGGTCATCTCCTCAATTCCGCCCCCGTCATGTCCGATGCCGTCTCCGCCGCTCCTCCCTCGACCGGCGCCGGCGAGTCGACCAGCCGCACGGGGGAGCCTTCGGTAAGAGTCGACACCTTGCTCCCCATGAGCACCTGTTCCGAGGAGTCGATCGGCACCCATCCCTCCTCCTCGGGGGATGTCGCCTTGACGTGGCGGTTGGTGACTTCGACCCACTGGCCGTCCGTGAGCCCCGTCTGAATCTCGGTGCGCACCGCGTGGCCGTCCTCGTACTGCCAGATGAAGGACTTCCCTCCGGTATAGGTAAGGGCGGACTTGGGCAGCGCCCAGACATTGGGGCGCTCGACGACGACCTTGCCGTAGGCGTACATCCCCGGCAAAATCTTGCTGCCGAAGTTGGGCAGGTCGATCTCGGCGCGCATCGTCCGGCTCTGGGTGTTCAGCGCCCAGGAGAGGCGGGTCACCGTCGCCGAGATCCACTCGTCGCGGTAGGCCCAGATCTTGACCCGCGCCGGCGATCCGATATGGACGTTGTCGGCATCCCGCTCGGGGATGTCGACGAAGATGCGGACAATATCGGTGCGATCGATCACGTAGACCGGGGCGGCCTGGCCGCTGGGCGAGAGGTACGGGGCGCGGACCATGGCCGAGGGGTCGCCGCTGGCGGGCAGGACGAAGTCCCAGGTGTTGGCGTTGCGGGCCACGACGATCCCGTCGTAGGGCGCGAAGAGCTTGAGGTAGCCCACCCACGCCTCGAGCCGCCTCGCCTCGCTGTCGGCGACGGCCAGCTCGGAGCGGGCAACGTCGACGTCGATCTTGGCCCGCTCCAGCTTGGCCTTGGCGGCGAGCAGCTCCGCCTCCGCCCTCACGATCGCCGCCTTCGCGGCGTCCCGCGCGGCGATGTCGGCCTTCCACTCATTCTGCGACTCCAGGAGGATCTGCGGGGCGATGACCTGCCGCTCGACTTCCCGCTCGATTCGCTTGACCTGGACGTCCCAACGTACGACCTCGGCCTCGTACTTGCCCAAGATCGCCCGGGCCTCCTCGAGCCGGGCCCGGGCCGCCTCGACCTCGGCGGCGGCGACCTCCACCTGCTCCTGGGCAAATCGGACCCGATCCGAATCGAACTGGACGGTCGCCTTCTTCGTCCCCAGGAGCTCGCGCAACTCGGGCACGAAGAGGTCGGCGAGCACGTCGCCCTTCTGCACCTTGTCGCCGATGTCGACGTTCCACTTCTCGATGAAGGCATTCACCTTGGGATAGATCGACGTGCGCTCGTAGCTCTGGACGAAGCTCGGCTGGCCGACCACGCGGCCGATCTTCCTGAGCTGGGGATGGACCACGTGGAGGGCCGGGGGCTCCGAGACGCTCGGTGCCGTCTGCTCGGGCTTCGCGCAGCCCGACACCGCGAGGGCTGCCAGAAGCCAGAGCCCCGGCCGGCAGCGAGCGGAGTCGATATCGATGTCGGTACGAGATGCTGCGGACACCGCTAATCTCCCGTTGCAAGTGGGGCGGACCGGCCCGGGCCGGCCCAACGCGGGACCTCCGGAGGCCGGCTAGGTCGTCCCGGCGGGGGCCTCCTCCTCCGCCGTATTCTCGCCACGGTCGTCCTCGTCTTCACCGCCGATGTGCTCAAGATCGAACTCCGGATCATGATACCGGCTCTCGGGGTTGCCCGGGTAGAGCGAGGGGGAACTGGGCTCCTTCCGGCCCATCACCACCGCGAAGATCGAGGGGAGCACGAGCAGGGTGGCGAACGTGGACAACACCAGCCCCCCGATGACCGCCCGGCCGAGTGGGGCCTCCATTTGGCTGCCGCGCTCCAGCGCCAGGGCCATCGGCACCATGCCGACGGACATGGCGCAGGCCGTCATCAGGATCGGCCGCAGGCGCTCGCTGGCCCCCAGGAGGGCTGCCTCGGCCGAGGGCTTGCCCTTCTTCCAATGGTCGTCCATGAACGTCACCATCATCACCGAGTTCGACACCGAGACGCCCACGCACATGATCGAGCCCATGAACGACTCGATGTTGAGCGTGGTGCCGCTGAAATAGAGGATGATCGCGATCCCGGCGAGGACGCCCGGCACGGCCCCGATCGAGATCAGCGCCAGCCGCGGCGACTGGAAATAGGCCGTCAGGAGGACGAGGATGACGAACACGGAGACCGACAGCCCGATCGCCATCGCCCGGAACATCTGGGTCATCGGCGGGAGCTGGCCCATCTCCTCCACACGTACGCCGCGAGGCGGCTTGCCGGCAGCCTCGGTCGCCTGGCGGACCTGGCGTGCGGCCCGGCCCATGTCCTCGCCCTCGACGTTGGCAACCACGGTCAGGTACCGCTGCGACATATCGCGGTCATACTCGCCCGGCCGCTCGCTCTCGTGGACCCGCCCGTCCTCCAGCACGTCGCGGACCATCAGGGGGACATCGGGGTTGACCGGCTTCAGCGGCAGCTCCTCGACATCCGACGGCTTCTCCATCCGCAGAGGCGGCACCTGGATCTGCACCAGGTAGTCGAAGCCGGTCTTCACGTTGATCCAGTAGTTGAGGTCGGTGAAGCGGGTCGAGGAGGTCGCCATGACGAGCGAGCGCTTGAGCCGCATGGGGGTGATGCCGATCAACCCCGCCAGCTCGCGATCGATGTTGACCTCGATCGTCGGGTAATCGAGCGTCTGCTCGTAGACGACGTCGCGGAGGTAGGGGATGCGCTTCATCTCGGCGGCGACTTTCTCCGCATGCCGGCGGACCTCATCATAATCGGTGCCGATGAGGCGGACCGCGATCGGCTTCGAGGCGCCGAAGCTCATGACCTGGGCCACGATATCGCCCGGCTCGAAGCCGAAGGTACACTTTTCCGCCTGTTGCCGGGCCTCCGCACTGGCCAGTCCCCCCGTCTCCAGCCGTTTCGCCATCCACGGGATCACCCGTTTGGGGAGAACTTTGCGGAGCCGCTCCCGGAACTCCTCGAGCTTGATGCCGCTGTCCTCCTTCAATTTGATACGCAGCCAGCCATCGTCCGGCCCGCGCATGAACAGGACCATGTTGTCGATGCCGAAGTTTGGGGCGACTTGGCCGACGAATCCCATCGTAATGGCGACGTTCTTGGTCCCGGCCTCGTGCTCGATCTCCTGGAGGCACTTCACGCCCATCTCCCGCGTCAGCTCGTAGCTCGACCCGGGCGGCGGCCGGAACCGCAGCACGAATTCCCCCGCATCGATCTGCGGGAACAATTCGGTGCCGACCTGCAACCCCAGCAGCCCCAGCACCAGGGCACAGGCGGCGAGATAGACCAGGACCACTAGCCAGCGGTGTCCGATGAACGCCCCCACGAGCTTGCGATAGCCCTTGAGGATCCGGTCGAACAGGCCGGGCTTCTTCCCGCCCTCTCCGTGCCCCCCGTGGTGCTTGAGCAGGTAGACGCACATGATCGGCACATACGTACTGGAGAGCAGGTACGACGAGACCTGGGCAAAGCCCACGCCCAGGGTCAGGGGCATGAACAGCGAGCGGAGCGGGTCCTCCATGATGAACGCCGGGATGAACACCGACGCGATGCAGAGCAAGGCCAGGAGCCGCGGCACCGCCGTGATGAGGCTGCCATGGAGCACCGCCGTGGCGATGTTCTCCGTGCGCTGCATCTGCACGTGCACGTTCTCGATGGTCACCGTCGACTCGTCGACGAGGATGCCGATGGCCAGCGCCATGCCGCCCAGCGACATGATGTTGATGGTATTGCCCGTGACCCAGAGCCCGACCAGCGACCCCATCAGGGCCAGGGGGATATTGGTGACGACGACGAGCACGCTCCTCCAGTCGCGGAGGAACAGGAGGATCATCAGCCCGGTCAGGCCCGCGCCGATCGCCCCCTCGGTGGCGACGCTCTCGACCGCGTGCACCACTGTGGGCGACTCGTCGAACTCGAAGGTGATCTTCACGTCCTCGGGGACGGCGGCGCGGAACATCTCCATCGACTTGTGGACGTCGGCCACCACCTCCAGCGTCGAGCCCGTGTCCTTCTTGATGATCGGCAGATGGATCGCCTTCTCGCCGTTGACCAGGGCGTAGCCGTAGTCGATGTCGGTCGCGTCCTGGATGGTCGCCACGTCGCGGAGGTAGACGTTCTGGCCCAGCTTGAGCGGGATGTCGCCCAGGCGCCGGATGTCCACCACCGTGGCATTGTTCTGGACGACCGGCATCGAATCGTGGACGTAGATGTTCCCCGAGGGGAGCACGACGTTCCCCGTCTTCAGGGCCTCGACGAGGTCCTCGGGGTTCAGGTTGTACACGAGGAGCTTCTGGGGGTCGACATTGATGATGATCGACCGCATGTTCGGGCCGAAGGGGGAGATGGCGACCGTGCCGGGGACGTACTTCTGCACCAGCGGCCGGATGATATTCTGCGCCAGGTCGCCCATCGCCCCGATCGAGGTCTTGTTGCCCTCGCTGACGAAGACGAGGTAGCCGATCGGGACGCGGCCAGCGTCCATGCGCATGATCATCGGCGGCAGGGATCCCGGGGGCATCCACGACATGGCCCGGTCGGACATCGCCACGACCTGGGCCATGGCCTGGCCCATGTCGGTGCCGGGGAAGAACGACAGCTCGCACAGGCCGACCTGCTGGATGTTCCGGGACTTGATGTCCTGTACGCCGTCGACGTACTGGAAATACAGCTCGAGCTCGTTGACGATGAAACCCTCGATCTGGTCGGGACCCATGCCGATGTAGTCGAAGAAGATGTAGATCTTCGGGGTATTGAGCGAGGGGAAGATGTCCACGCGCATCCGGCTGTAGGCCAGGACGCCCAAGCTGATCAGCCCGACGATCAGCATCATGGTCGTGATGGGATGATCCGTCGCCAGCACGCTCGGATTCGCAGATCTAACCTTCCTCCCGGATTCGGCAGCCACGAGTGAAGCTCCTCGATACGACTCGCCCCGCCCATCGGCGAGGCTCCAAACGCACTCGCAATAAGCCTATACTGCTCACTGATAGAGATGTGATCCGGGATGATCCTCTTGACCCTCAATGACTACTGATGACGGCTGCCGAGTCGGAATCCGTGCGGTTGTTCGGGGAAACGCCCTCCTCCGGGGCCACAGCCGTCGGCGTCAGGTCTTGGCATCTGTGGAAGAGATTACCGGATAGGCTCGTAGTCATTGGGATGACAACCACTGTCACGCCCCCTCTCGTGGAGCGATCACTCCGACGCCTAACCCAGGCGCTAACTGAAGAGCCAACTCCCTGCCTTTCCTCCCTCGCGTGCCGCAAACTCCATCCTAAACATCCAAATCCTGTGCCAAGTCAACCAGGCCATCTCGCTATTTCCGAGCTACTCGAGCACGGGCCGGGTGCCACGACATCCCGGTCACCTGGCTGGTCAAACGCTGGTAAGTGCCGCGACAACCCGGCCACTCTTTGAATCGACGGTTCGGCATCTGATGGTAGATCCCTTCCCGCAGCGGT
>JAFANO010000675.1 GCA_019232645.1 Planctomycetaceae bacterium
TCGACGCCCGGCTTGGGGATGTTCTCGAAGTGACTCGAATGCGCCTTGGGGACGATCCAGGTCTCGAACGGGAACCGGCTCGCGTAGGGGCAGAACGCCGTGAAGTGGGTCGTGTCGAGGACGATCCGCCTCTCGGCCGACAGCTCCTGCTGGACCATGTCGCAGAAGATGCAACGGCCCCGGTAGTTGAAGAACTCCAGGGCGCCGGTCATCTCCTCCCAGACCGAGATCGGCACGATCGGCGTGACGATCAACTGGCTGTGCGAGTGTTCGAGGCTGGCCCCCGCGGCAGTGCCCACGTTCTTGAAGAGCATGCCATGGACCAGCCGCGAGTCCTTCTTCAGGTCCACCAGGCGGTCGCGGTAGACCCAGAGGACCTCGCGGATGTTGTCCTCGGAGAGCTCGACCATGCTGATGTGATGCTCGGGGCTCTCGATGATGACCTCGTGCGCGCCGATGCCGGCCACCTTGTCATAGATGCCGTCGCCGCGCTTGTTCAGGTTCCCCTCGACCTTCAGCGCGGGGAACTTGTTGGGCACGACCCGGATCCTCCAGCCGGGCCCATTGGGGTGGGTCCCGCGCTCGCGGTAGGCGATGATCTCGGGCGGGGTGTGGGCCTCGTTGCCCTCGCAGAAGGGGCAGAGGTCCCCATGGACGTGCTGCTCCTCACCCTTGAAGCCGTGCGGCCGCTTCGCCCGCTCATGCGCGATGATCACCCAGCGGCCGACAATCGGATCTTTCCTCAACTCGGGCATTGTTGGACTCCTCGATGCCGGGGGAGGCGGATGGCGAAGCGGAGGACGACGAATGAAGGCGAACGGCCCGCCACCTGCTTCCTGACGCTTGGCATTCCGTTCATACTTGCCACATGATCCGTTCGAAGTCGGGCGTCGGGACGGTCAGTTCGAAGATCCCCTCGCGGGGGGCGCGGTCGACACTGGAGTCGCCCCTGAGGAGCTCGACACAGAATCGGATCGGGTCGCCGGCCTTCAGGCCGATGCGGCAGAAGGGGACGCCCAGCTCGAGGATCTGTCCAGTGGCGACCTCGACGGTCGTGCCATTGCTCGAGAGCTCGCCGGCGTGGTGGATGCACGCGGCGGGCCGGGGCAGGGCAGGGGCATCCACCAGGATCTCCCACCCGGGCGGGTCGACGAAACCGATCCGAAGCTGGCTCACCTCGGCCAGCCGCTCGCTCGCCGCGCCCCCCTCGGTGTCGATCCGGATCAGGAGCCTCTCGATGCTGAAGCCGAACCAGATCCACTTGAGGATCCCCTTGGTCACCAGCGTCATCGTCCCGCGCTCGTTGCCGCAGTGGTAGCGCGCGGCGTTGATCCACTCGAAGTAGGGCGAGCGGCCGTCGATCTTTACCCTCAGGAAGCTGTTGGGCTGGTCGTGGATCGGCCGATAGGGGATGGCCTGCGAGATCGGGGTGAAGAGCGAGCCGGGGGGCTCGTGGCCGAGCAACTGGTAGACGTTGCGCAGGTGCTTGCGGAACAGGTGGTCGAACAGGGCGTCGAGGGCGCTGGAGTGGTCGTCGCCGTACCACCAGAACCAGTCGGAGCCCTCGGCGATGTACATCTCGTCCCAGGCCCGCCGCAAGGCCTCGGGGTCGTGCCTCCCGGTCTTCTCCTCGGCGACCAGGAACTGCCGGGTGGCGTGCAGCGCGTCCCAGGCGCGGTTGTCCTCGTGGTGGCCGATCCAGATGGCGAAGTTGTGGCTGATCCAACTCCCGGCGAAGAGGCGGTGGAGCGTGTCGACCGGCGGGTGCTCGTGGAGGAACTCGCCGACGGTCACCGGCCGGATTCGTGGGTCGCGCACCGCCCCGTGGTAGAGCGAGCGGAGGAACGACACGCCGCCGTCGGGGTAGTACTCCCAGCAGTTCTCGCCGTCGAGGATCACCGGCACGAGCGTCGCGGGGTTGTGCCAGCAAGCGTCGCCGATGGCGTGCAACTTGCCGATGAAGTCGCCCGCGGCGACGTGGCCGGGGCTCCGCTGGTAGTGGAACCCGACCTGGTCCGACATCGAGTGGTCGCGGAAGACGATCCCCAGCTCGTGGCCCCCCTCGTTCACTTTCCAGGCGCGGTAGAGCAGCTCGGGGTGCCGGACGTGGCCCCGGCCATCGCGGCCGACCTTGCCGTGGAGCGAGCAGCCGAGGATCTCCTCGTCGGTGGCGATCCATTGGATTCCGTGCTTGGCCAGGAGCGGGATCATCGCCTGGCAGACCGAGCCTTCGCTGGGCCAGAGGCC
>JAFANO010000699.1 GCA_019232645.1 Planctomycetaceae bacterium
CAGCGTCTTGGTCGTTTGATTCGTCCCCTCCATCGGATCGGAGGTGTTCCTGACGTTGTAGGTGGCCAACAGCCCAGTGTGGTGCGCAGCCAGCGTCTGGGCCATCTGTTGCAGCTATCGTGATCGCTGACGACTCTGCACGCTTGATCCAGCCGTCGAGGAATAAGGTTCATCCGGAGGAAGCGCGCGCCCGTGGAGGATTTGGCCGAAAGGAGGGATAATGGGGGCGGGACCAGAGGCGTCAGTTCCCGCCCCCAGGCCCCCATCCCTTTCCCTCTGTGCTGGTGCCGGTCCGCTCAGGTCGCGTCCGATCGCGTGGGTGCGTGGGTGCGGGCGTGAGAGGAACTCCGGAGGCTGACCATGATACCATGCATGAATATTTGATGCCAGACGATCGACCGGGCGGCGCACTTCCTCCGGATGAACCGGAATTTCTGCGGGCACTGCTGAGAATCAAAGTCGCCACCAAAATCTGGCCACATGAACCAGGTTATCTCTGCGCAAGCCCATCAGTTTCGGTAGAGGAGCGAAAGGAGGAGGGAGATGATTCACCGCTTCCATCAAGCGGAAAGGCCCTCCGCGACCCGGTTTCACATGCTCCGCCGGCGCGAGGGTCATCGGACCTTTCACACCGGCCCGACGGTCGGGGCGCGCGACAAGTGCCGAGTGCCCGGGAAGAGGGCGTCGGAGTGGCTCTTCTTCATGGGCGGGATGAGTATCGCCTTGATCCTCGGCCTGATGACCCTGCCTGCCGTCGCGGCCGTCATCGGTGTCTGGTAAGGATGGCGCCGGAGCGTCGGGGAAGGCCGATCAGGCCCACGCCGGCTTGGTCGCCCCGGCATGTCCCGCCGGCCATGGCTGCTCGCGGCTCGGAACCATTGAGCGGGCCGGGCCTCCGTGGTTCGATGGGTACCGGAGTTGCAAGTGAAGATGCCCTCGATTATGGGATTGGGAGAGGAAATCCCGGCGCCCTCCGACTTCGACCGCACGACAGGAGCGACCCCATGGCGGAACGCTTGACGCTGCCCGTCCTGCCCGTCCGCGGGACCGTGATTTTCCCCGGAGCGACCGTGCCGATCACCGTGGGTCGACCGAGGACGCTCCGAGCGATCGAGGCCGCCCTGAAGCGAGACGGGCTGGTCTTCGCCGTGACGCAGCGCGATCCCGCCGACGAGCCCACGCCCGATCAGCTCTATTCCATGGGCCTCATCGCGCGGCTCGGGCAGGTCCAACGCAGCCTCGGCGGCGTCCAGCTCCTGCTCAACGGCGAGCAACGCGCCCGCGCGATCCACTATCATCCCACCGAGACCATCCTCGAGGCGGTCGTCCTGCCGGTCGAAGAATTGAAGCCTCTCAACGAGGACGACCCGGCCTTCGCGGCGCTCTACAAGGAGACCCGCGAGCGCGCCATCGAGCTCGGCGAGCGGCGTGGGATGTCCGAGGAGGTCCTCCACCACGTCCTCGATCCGGTCACCGACCCGGGCCAGTTCGCCGACCTCGTCGCCGGATACATCGAATTGCCGGTCGCCGAGAAGCAGGGGCTGCTCGAGACCCTCGGAGTCGAGGAGCGGCTCCGCAGGATCCTGATCCACATCCAGCGCCAGATCGGCCTGCTGGCGGCGCAGCAGAAGATCCAGTCGCAGGTCCAGGAGGAACTGGGCGAGCGCCAGCGCGAGATCTACCTGCGCGAGCAGTTGAAGGCGATCCAGAAGGAGCTGGGCGAGGACGACCAGTCGCGCGAAATCACCGAGCTCCGCGACAAGCTGAGCAAGCTCGAGCTGCCGAAAGAGGCCCGCGCCGAGGTCGAGCGGGAGCTGGGTCGGCTCGAACGCTCGGGGCGCGAGTCGATGGAGGCCCAGGTGATCCGGACCTACCTGGAATGGATCGCCGAGCTGCCCTGGGGCAAGCGTTCGGACGATAACCTCGACCTCGGCCACGCGATCCGGGTGCTCGACGAGGACCACTATGGCCTCCAGGACGTGAAGGACCGGGTGCTCGAGTTCCTCGCCGTGCGCCAGTTGTGGGCGCGGCGGCTCGCCGACGAGGTGGCGGAGTCGGGCCAGTGCCCCGCCGCCCTCTTGAAGACCGACCGGGACACCGCCACGCCGAGCCTCGGGGGCTCGAACGACGGCGACCGCGCGATCACCGACAGCCGCGAGGCCAAGGCGCGGGCGATGGCCCGGGGGCCGATCCTGCTGTTCATCGGCCCGCCGGGCGTCGGCAAGACCTCGATCGCCAAGTCGATCGCCCGCGCGCTCGGCCGCACGTATGTCCGCGCGTCGCTGGGGGGCGCCCGCGACGAGGCCGACATCCGAGGCCATCGCCGGACGTACGTCGGCGCCATGCCCGGCCGGATCATCCAGGGCATGAAGCAGGCCGGCACCAAGAACCCGGTCTTCCTCCTCGACGAGGTGGACAAGCTCGGCGTCTCGTTCCAGGGCGACCCGGCCAGCGCGCTGCTGGAAGTGCTCGACCCGGCGCAGAACGACACCTTCACCGACCATTACCTCAACGTCCCGTTCGACCTGAGCGAGGTCCTATTCATCGCCACGGCGAACTTCCTCCAGAACATCCCCGCGCCGCTGCTTGATCGCATGGAGGTCGTCGATTTCGCCGGCTACACCGAGCGCGAGAAGGCGGAGATCGCCAAGAAATACCTCATCCCCCGCCAGCTCGAGGAGTCGGGGCTGGCCGACAAGGGGATTACCTTCACCGACGACGCCATCATGGAGATCGTCAGCCGTTACACCCGCGAGAGCGGTGTCCGTCAGCTCGAGCGGCAGGTCGGCGCCGTGGCGCGGAAGGTCGCGCGGCGGATGGCCGCGGGCGAGCCGGTCGAGACGATGATCACCCCGGAGGTGGTCCGCGAGCTGCTCGGCCGCCCGAGGGTCCATCCCGAGCGTGCCGGCGTGGCGACCGAGGTCGGCG
>JAFANO010000437.1 GCA_019232645.1 Planctomycetaceae bacterium
CGAAGCTCCATCATCTCCGACGCATCCGCGACGGAGCCACCGACGGTGGCCAGGCCAGAAGACACCTCGAACCTGAAACGCATGCCCCCCCGACCTCCATTTCCTCCGGGAGAACTACCTATGCAGAACCCTTGTGCTATAATTATAATCGACCCGGCCAATGCTCGAGGCCCGCCCAGAGCCCAACTTGACTGAAGCGGCGTGATCTCCCTCGCGTAAGGAGGTGCTGGATCCATGGCAACGACGGCGGTTGACAACCAGATCATCGACATGCCCCTCGGAGATGCGATCGGGCAGGAGTTCGAGTATCCCGGGATTCCCACCACCTGTGACGGAGCCGAGGCGATCGTCTGGGTCGAGACCCGGATCTCGCAGGGCACCGGCGCCTATCCCATCACCAGCTCCACCACGATGGGGGGCGGGTTCAATCAGGCGGTCTCCAACGGCGTGCCGAACCTCTGGGGCGATCAACTGGTCTTCATGGAGCCGGAGAGCGAGCACTCGGCCGCGTCCTTCTGCGAGGGCTTCGCGCTGGCGGGCGGGCGGGTCACCAACTTCACGTCCGGCCAGGGGTTGGTGCTGATGAAGGAGGTGCTCTACACGATCTCCGGCAAGCGCCTGCCCGTGGTCTTCAACATCGGGGCGCGCGCCCTGACGAGCCAGTCGTTGAATGTCCACGCCGGCCATGACGACGTGATGAGCGTGGCCGACTGCGGCTGGGGGATCCTCTTCGCCCGCAACGCCCAGGAGACCTGCGACCTCTGCCTGATCGCCCGCCGCGCCGCGGAAGCCTCGAAGACCCCGTTCCTCAACGTCCAGGACGGCTTCCTGACGACCCACACGATCGAGACGGTGCGGCTGCCGGAGCCGGAGCTCATGAAGGAGTACGTGGGCCGTCCGGAGGAGCGGCTGGTCAACCTGATGGACCCGGACAGCCCGTTGATGTCCGGCGTTGTGCAGAACCAGGATTCGTACATGAAGGGCAAGATCGCCCAGCGGTGGTACTACGAGCAGGTCGCGCCCGCCCTCCGCGAGGCGTTCGACGAGTTCCAGCGCAAGACCGGCCGCCGCTATGATTTCGTCGGGGCCTACCGGTGCGAGGACGCCGACTATATCCTCGTCGGGATGGGCTGCTACATGGAGACGGCCCAGACCACCGTCGATTACCTGCGCGAGGTCAAGGGGATCCGGGCCGGTTGCTTGACCGTCTACTGCTTCCGTCCCTTCCCCTCGCGCCCCATCGTCGACGCGCTCAAGCACTGCCGGGCCTTCACCGTCATCGAGCGCATGGACGACCCCCTCTCGACCACGGGGAACCACCTCACGCGGGAGATCAAGGCCGCCTTCTGCGACGCCATGACCGGCCAGAACGGCCAGGAACGGATCGATCGCGTCCCGCTCATCTATCAGGGGTCCGCGGGCCTGGGGAGCCGCGACGTGCGCCCCGGCGACCTGTGCGCGATCTTCGACAACATGATCCACGACGGCCAGGACTTCTTCTGCGTCGGCATCAAGCATCCGCTGGCCCTGGCGCCGAAGGAGGACCCGGACCTGCGCCCGCCGGGTGCCTTCTCGATGCGGGGGCATTCGATCGGCGGGTTCGGGTCGGTGACGACCAACAAGGTGATCGCCACGATCGCCGGCGAGGTCTTCGGCAAGGACGTCCAGGCCTACCCGAAATACGGCTCGGAGAAGAAGGGCCTGCCGACGACCTACTACCTGACGATCGCCGACTCGCACATCTATTCGCACGCCGAGCTGGAGCACGTCGACTTGGTCGTGCTCAACGACACGACCGCCCTGCTCAGCGGCCACCCCCTGAAGGGCCTGGACCCGGGCGGCGCCATCTTCATGCAAAGCCCGTTCACCGACCCCAACGATGTCTGGTCGCGGATCCCGCCTCACCAGCGGGAGACGATCGTCCGGAAGGGCCTGCGCGTCTGTTTCGCCGACATGGTCCGCATCGCCCGCGAGGTCACGTCGGTCCCCGACCTGCAGATGAGGATGCAAGGGATCATCCTGCTGGGCGCCTTCCTCCGGCTCACCCCGTACGCCCGCGACCTCGGCATGTCCGATGACGAGGTCTTTTCCGGGGTCGAGGGGGCCCTGCGCAAATACTTCGGGAAGCGGGGCGAGCGGGTCGTGCAGGACAACCTCACGTGCGTGAAACGGGGCTATCAGGAGATGCAAGAAGTTCCCGCGGCCATCATCCAGGGGAACACCACGCGGGCGGGTCGGTGACCGGCCCGCACCTCGGACCGAATTCGGTCACGGGGTGCTCGCCCGCCGTCCGCGACCGATCAACTCCCCGCGACGGCACGTTGGTACTCGGTGTTTCCCATC
>JAFANO010000140.1 GCA_019232645.1 Planctomycetaceae bacterium
ACGGTCGGCAACGGGCCGGCCATGACTGATGGGATTACAGGAATCAGGAGGTTCGCCCGTGTCCGTGGAAGAACGCGTCATCGAGATTGTGAGCGAACAGATGGGGGTGGCCAAGGACCAGGTGACCAGGGAGACCTCCTTCGTCAATGACCTCGGCGCCGATTCGCTCGACACCGTGGAGCTGGTGATGGAGTTCGAAGAGGAGTTCGACATCACCATCCCCGACGAAGAGGCCGAGAAGATCCAGACGGTGGGCCAGGCGATCCAGTATATCGAGGAACACACGAAGTAACATGAGAGGAACGCCACGCCGCGTCGTCATCACCGGCATGGGGGTGGTCACGGCCCTGGGTGACACGCTGGACCAGTTCTGGTCGGCGCTCTGCGCGGGCCAAAGCGGCATCGGGCCGTTGACCCTTTTCGACACGACCGACTTCAAGGTCCACTTCGGGGGCCAGGTCCACGACTGGGACCCGGTGGCGCGGTTCGGTGCCAAGGAGGCGCGCCACCTCGACCGATTCGCCCAGTTTGCCATGGCCGCGAGCATCTCGGCAGTCGCCGACGCGGGCATCGACTTCGCAACGCTGCCGCCGCACGCCTGCGGCGTCATCCTCGGCTCGGGCATCGGCGGGCTCAACGAGTTCGAGTCGCAGCACTCCGTCTGCCGGGAGAAGGGCCCGTCGCGGATCAGCCCCTTCACGATTCCCAAGCTGATGGTCAACGCCGCCAGCGGCCAGGTCTCGATCCGCTGGGGCCTGCGCGGGCCGAACTCGGCGGTCGCGACCGCCTGCGCCTCGGCGGCCAACGCCATCGGCGACGCGTTCAAGGTCATCCAGCAGGGCCACGCCGACGTGATGATCACCGGCGGCAGCGAGGCGGCGATCACGCACATGGGCCTGGGTGGGTTCGCCGCGATGCGCGCCCTCTCGACTCGCAATGACGACCCGCGACGCGCCAGCCGCCCCTTCGACCGTGACCGCGACGGTTTCGTCCTGGCCGAAGGGGCCGGCGTCCTGATCCTCGAGGAAGAATCGCTGGCCCGGAAGCGGGGCGCGCGGATCTACGCCGAGATGCTCGGATATGGCATGTCGGCCGACGGCACGCACATCACCGTCCCCGACGAGGAGGGCCGTGGCGCCTCCCGCGCCATGCGGCTTTGCCTGGAAGACGCGGGCGTCGCGCCCGACGCCGTCGACTACATCAACGCGCACGGCACGAGCACCGGCCTGGGTGACCTGGCCGAGACCAAGGCGATGAAGCTCGTCTTCGGCCCCCACGCCCGGCGGCTCCAGGTCTCGAGCACCAAGAGCGAGCTGGGCCACCTGCTCGGTGCCTCCGGCGGGGTCGAGCTGGCCGCCTCGGCGCTGGCGATCCACACGGGGGTACTCCCTCCCACGATTAATCTCGACCACCCCGGCGAGGGTTGTGACCTCGACTATATCCCGAACGTCGCCCGCGAGGTCCGCGTCAACCACGTGATGTCCAACAGTTTCGGCTTCGGCGGCCACAACGCCAGCCTCCTGATCGGGCGTTACGTGCCGAACCTGCGCTAGGTCGGGGAGGAGGGTCGGGTGGGGGTCGGTCTCGACAATTTCTCGGCGGTGCACGACGATCCACGGACGGAGTAGGCGATCCGACGCGACGCGGGGCAGTGCCCACGGCGAACAACCGTGGGTCCCGCGCGAGCCGCCCTCCCGAGTCGGTGGCACACGCCAGCTCAAGCACTCTCCCTTTCCCGATGGGTTGCTCGAACCTTCGGACGTCGTGGTCGAGATGGCCAGGGGATGCTACACTTGGCCTCGTCCATCCAGGTCGTGAAAGATGAGTGATGGCCACGATCGTCCTCCCCTCCATCTCTCGTGAGCAATACCTCCAACAGGAGCGCCGCGCCGCCACTCGGAGCGAGTATCACAAGGGCCGGGTGATCGCGATGACGGGAGCGAGTCGGACTCACAACCGGATCGTGACGAACCTCACCAGTTCTCTGGATCATCAGCTCAAATCTCGCCCCTGTAACAATTACTCGAACGATATGAGGGTGGCCGTGCAGGGGGGTGAGCGGTATCTCTACCCGGATGTCGTGGTGACTTGCGGTCGCGAGCTGTTCGAGGATGCCGAGAATGATATCCTCTTGAATCCGCTCGTGATCATCGAAGTCCTGTCGCCTTCGACCGAAGTTTATGACCGGGGAGAGAAGTTCCTCGCGTATCAGGCCATCCCGTCCCTTCGCGAGTATGCCCTCGTTTCTCAATCTCCGAGACGAATGGAGATCTATCGCAGGCAGCCCGATGACACGTGGGTCTACCAAACCATTCCACCCTCCCCGCCTCCCCTCATCTTGCAATCGATTGATTGCACGCTGACGCTCGATGATGTCTACTCCAAGGTCGAGGAGGAAAGCTCCCGGGAGCCTCCGCTCTCGGGCGCGGGGAATGCACAGACCTGATCTAACGAGGATGGCGGGGGTCCCCTGCGGGGCTTCCTGAGCGCAATCCCTGTGAGTCCACTGAGCGAATCACCACGACGATGAATCCGTCTTCGATCGACCTGCTCGCCGACCGCTCTTCCGGCATGTCGCTCTCACCCGCCGAGATCCGGCGCTATGCCCGCCACCTGATCATGCCCGAGGTGGCGATGGAGGGGCAGAAGCGGCTCAAGGCTTCGAAGGTCCTCTGCATCGGGGCCGGCGGGCTGGGCTCGCCGTTGACGCTCTACCTGGCCGCGGCCGGGGTCGGCACGATCGGGCTGGTCGATTTCGACGTCGTCGACGTCTCGAACCTCCAGCGCCAGATCATCCACTTCACGTCCGACGTCGGCCGGCCCAAGGTCACCAGCGCCCAGGAGAAGCTCCAGGCGATCAACCCCGACCTGAACGTCATCCGCCACGAGCATCCGATCGATAGCGGCAACGCGCTGGGGATTTTCGCCGAATACGACGTGATCGTGGACGGGACCGACAACTTCCCGACTCGCTACCTGGTCAACGACGCGTGCGTGCTCCTGGGCAAGCCGAACGTCTACGGCTCGATCTTCCGGTTCGACGGCCAGGCGTCGGTCTTCTTCCCGCCGCACGGGCCGTGCTATCGCTGCCTCTATCCCGAGCCGCCGTCGCCGGACCTCGTGCCCAACTGCGCCGAGGGGGGCGTGCTGGGCATCCTGCCGGGGATGATCGGCGTGGTGCAGGCGACCGAGGCCGTCAAGCTGCTCCTGGGGATCGGCCGGCCCCTGATCGGTCGGCTCATGCTCTACGACGCGCTCGACATGACCGTGCGCGAGATGAAGGTCCGCAAGAGCCCGAAGTGCCCGATCTGCGGCCCCAGCCCGACGATCACCGGCCTGATCGATTACCAGGAGTTCTGCGGGGTCCGCGGCGCCGAGCCCGCGCCGGCGGCGTCGGCCGGCGACGCGATCACGCCCCTGGAGCTGAAGGCGAGGATCGACCGGGGCGAGCGGCCCTTCATCCTCGACGTCCGCAATCCCGAGGAGATCGCCATCTGCCGGATCGCCGGCTCGACCGTCATCCCCTTGCCCGAGCTGGCCCACCGCCTCGGCGAGCTCGACGCCTCCGTCCCGATGGTCGTCCACTGCAAGAGCGGCGCCCGCAGCGCGAAGGCGATGGCGCTGCTGCGGGGCGCGGGGTTCGTCCGGTTGACGAACCTGACCGGCGGGATCCTCGCCTGGATCAAGGACGTCGAGCCCGGCCTGCCCGTCTATTGAATCGACCCCGAGTTCATCCGCGAGGGTCTTGCAATCGTCAAGACCCTCTGCCATAGTCACGATCTCCCCATCGGAGCCGATACCGTCGCGGATCGGGCGGATGACCGGCCCCCTGGAGATCGTCCGTAGTGGCGCGGGCACCCGGGACCAGACAACCGAGTGGATCGAGGGGTCGCAATGAACTGGCAGGTTGGTCTGTACGTGGCCGCCGTGTTGATCCCGCTGGCCGCGTTCGTCATCCAGGTCGTGGGCATCCGGGTCCTGGGTCGGCTGAATGCCTTCGTGGCCACCGGGGCGATCCTTGCGTCATTCGTCCTGAGCCTGATCGGTTTCTTCGAGTACTTCTTCGTCGAGGCGCGGGGCGTCTTCGCCCACCGCCATGCCGTCGAGGCGCCGATCAACCCCAAGAAGGCAGTCAAGGAGGCCAAGGCCGACGCGGCCCATCAGAGGCAAGGGGAGCCGGCGCATGTCGAGAGTCACGCCAAGCCGATCGTCTGGAAGGCCAGGTACGACTGGGTGATCCTGGGCGGCGAGACGCTCACAGGACCGGAACAAATCCCCCGTCCCCAATTGGGACTGGTCATCCCGCTGGCCGTCCACGTCGACAACCTCACCGTGATCATGTTCCTGATGGTCACGCTCGTCGCGTCGCTGATTCATATTTATTCGATCGGCTATATGCACGGAGACGTGCGGTACCCGAGGTTCTTCGCGTACCTGTCGCTCTTCTGCTTCTCGATGCTGGGCTTGGTGGCGTCGGCCAACGTCTTCATGGTCTTCATCTTCTGGGAGCTGGTCGGCGTCTGCTCCTACCTGCTGATCGGCCACTGGTATGAGGAGAAGACGAACTCCGACGCGGCCAACAAGGCGTTCATCGTCAACCGGGTCGGCGACGTGGGGATGCTCGTCGGGCTGGGCCTGATCTGGATGAACCTGGGCACATTCGACATCGACAAGATCAACCGGACGATCCGCGACGACCACGGGATCCTGAACGTCGCGAAGGCGGGCGACGACTATTACTCACAGGTCATCCAGCTCCGCAACCGCGAGACGCACCTGGCGGAGATCGACGACGCCACGGGCCTGCCCCGCGAGATCCCGCTCTGGATGCTGGGGATCGCCGGGCTGGGGATCTTCGCCGGCTGCGTCGGCAAGAGCGCGCAGTTCCCGCTCCACGTCTGGCTGCCCGACGCGATGGCCGGCCCGACGCC
>JAFANO010000171.1 GCA_019232645.1 Planctomycetaceae bacterium
CGGCACGCCGTGCTGGTCGACTACGAGACGGGCGAGCGGTACACGCCCTTGAACCACGTGGCCGAGGGCCAGGCCGAGATCTGCGCCTACGACAGCCTGCTGTCCGAGGCGGCGGTGCTGGGCTTCGACTACGGCTACTCGCTCGACGAGCCCCACATGCTGATCCTCTGGGAGGCGCAGTTCGGCGACTTCGCCAACGGCGCCCAGGTGATCATCGACCAGTTCATCGCCTCGGGCGAGTCGAAGTGGGGCCGCGCCAGCGGCCTGGTCATGCTCCTGCCGCACGGCTACGAGGGGCAGGGCCCCGAGCACTCCAGCGCCCGGCTCGAACGCTTCCTCTCGCTCTGCGCCGAAGAGAACATCCAGGTCGTCAACGCCTCGACCCCCGCGCAGTACTTCCACCTCCTGCGGAGGCAGGTCCGGCGCGACTTCCGCAAGCCGCTGGTCGTGATGACACCCAAGAGCCTGCTCCGCCACAAGATGGCCGTCTCGCCGCTCGAGCACTTCACCTCGGGCTCGTTCCGCGAAGTCCTCGACGACCCGACGACCGAGCCCGAGCGCGTCCGCCGCGTCGTGGTCTGCTCGGGCAAGGTCTACTACGAGCTGGTCGCCAAGCGCGAGGAGGTCGGCAAGGCCCGCGAGGTCGCGATCGTCCGGCTCGAGCAATTCTACCCCTGGCCCGCCGACATGCTCAAGGCCGCGCTCGGGCGGTACCGCTCGGCCCGCGAGCGGGTCTGGGTCCAGGAGGAGTCGCAGAACATGGGGGGATGGACGTTCGTCGCCCCCCGGATCCAGGAGCTGATGGGCGTCCCGTTCCAGTACGTCGGCCGCGACGCCAGCGCCAGCACGGCCACCGGCTCGCACGCCGTCCACGAGCGCGAGCAGGCCGAGCTGGTCGAGGCCGCAATCGGCGCCGCCGGCCCGTACCTGGTCGCGGCGCATCCGCTCAAGCCCAAGGTCGCCCTGCAGCTCAAGCAGGGGGTCCACTGAGGGCGGTCGTGAAGTCATGAGGAGGGCCCCTCTCGTCGGGGAGAGGCCCTCGCCCGATCCCGGCGAGCCGGGACCAGGTTCAGGAGCGCCCCAGCCCCGGAGGAGTGTTCGCCCGCGTCCCTGGGCGAAAGCCCGGGCCCCTGTCGTCCGTCCGGGCTCGGCGTCAGAACCTCGTCGCAACGCACGAGACCGGTTTTCGCACGCGTGTAGGGCCCGCTGTGCGATCCGTCGATGGCCGGGCGGCCCTCATCGGTCCTCGCGGCGGACCTTACAAGCATTCTATCGATCGAATCGCGGTCGATCGGTGCGAACCCCGCACCACACAGCGAGAGAGAACCCCATCATGCCCGCAGTCGCGATCACCGTGCCGGGGGTCGGCGAGTCGATCGCCGAGGGAATCCTGTCGCGCTGGCTCAAGCCCGACGGCTCGGCCGTCCAGGAGGGCGAGCCGCTGTTCGAGCTTGAGACCGATAAGGCGAGCAACGTGATCCCCGCCCCGACCTCGGGGGTCCTGAAAGTGGCGATCCGCGAGGGGACGACCGTGACCATCGGCGCGACGGTCGGGACGATCGACCCCGAGGGTCAGCCCTCGGCCACGGCGGCCCCCGCCGTGCCGGCCGGGGCCGGGGCTTCGGCCTCCCCGCAAGGGGCCCCCGCGGCGGGCGGCGCCCGCGAGGAGGCCGCGCGTCCGCAGCCCAGCACAACGCAGTCCGACGGCGGCGCTGGGGCGGACCTCTCGCCCGCCGTCCGTCGTCTGGTCGCCGAGGAGGACCTCGACCCGGCCAAGATCGAGGGGACCGGCCGGGGCGGCCGGATCACCAAGGGGGACGTCCTCGCCCATGTCACGGCCCCGGTCGCGCCGGCGGCCCCGGACCGTGCGCCCACCCCGACAGCCCCGCCGCCCGCGCCAAGGCCCGCGCAACCCACACCCGCTCCCGCCCCCAGCCCGGCACCGGCCGCCGCGACCGTCGCGCCTCCCGGGGTCCGGCCGCGCGAGACGCGCCAGCGGATGAGCGGTATCCGCCAGAAGATCGCCCAGCGCCTGGTCGAGGCGCAGCAGACCGCCGCCATCCTGACGACCTTCAACGAGGCCGACATGTCGCGGGTCATGGACGTCCGCGCCCGCTACAAGGACACGTTCAAGACCAAGCACGGCGTGGCCCTCGGGTTCATGTCGTTCTTTGTCAAGGCGGCGGTCGAGGCGCTCAAGGCGTTCCCCGCGGTCAACGGCCGGATCGACGGCGCCGACATCATCTTCCACAACGTCTACGACATCGGCGTGGCCGTCAGCACCGAGCGCGGGCTGATGGTCCCGGTCCTTCGCGACGCCGACCGGATGAGCTTCGCCGACATCGAGAGGGCGATCGCCGCCTACTCCACCAAGGCCCGAGAGGGGACCATCGCCGTCGCCGACCTCCAGGGGGGCACCTTCACCATCACCAACGGAGGCGTCTTCGGCTCGCTCCTGTCCACCCCCATCCTCAACCCGCCTCAGAGCGGCATCCTCGGCATGCACGCGATCCAGAAACGCCCGGTCGCAGTCAATGACAAGGTCGAGATCCGACCGATGATGTACCTGGCGCTCTCCTACGACCACCGGATCGTCGACGGCCGCGAGGCCGTCAGCTTCCTCGTCCGCATCAAGGAATGCATCGAGAACCCCGAACGGATGATGCTCGAGACCTGACCTCGAGACGCCGCCCCCGCCCGCCTCGCAGGGCCAGTCGCCCAGAGAATGACGCCCGATCCCCGGGCATGATCCCTACGGGCGACTGACTACCGGACTTCGTCCTCCGGCTCAGCAAGCACCGATCTACTGGCTAAAATAGGTCTTACGATCTCGATGAGGGAAGGAACGCCGCACATGCCGCCTGAGTCCGCACGTCACGACCTGGTTGTCATCGGGGCCGGCCCGGGGGGCTACGTCGCCGCGATCCGGGCGGCGCAGCTCGGCAAGACGGTCGCCTGCGTCGAGAAGCGGTCGACGCTCGGCGGGACGTGCCTGAACATCGGATGCATCCCGAGCAAGGCGCTGCTCGATTCGTCCGAGCTGTACCACCTGGCCCACGAGCGGTTCTCCAGGCACGGAATCAAGGTCGGCGGCCTGGAGGTCGACCTGCCGGCGATGCTCGCCCGCAAGGACGCGGTGGTCAAGAGCCTGACGACCGGCGTCGCGGGCCTGTTCAAGAAGAACAAGATCACGCCGGTCTATGGGACCGCGCGCGTCGCCTCGCCCAACTCGGTCGTCGTCCGGCTCAACGAGGGGGGCGAGGCCACGCTCGAAGCCGACCACATCCTCCTGGCCAGCGGCAGCGAGCCGGTGAACCTGCCGTTCCTCCCGTTCGACGGCCGGACGATCGTCAGCTCGACCGAGGCCCTCGGCTTCGAGCGCGTCCCCGAGCATCTGATCGTCATCGGCGCCGGCTACATCGGCCTGGAGCTGGGCTCGGTCTGGAAGCGGCTGGGGGCGAAGGTCACGGTCGTCGAGTTCCTGCCCCGGATCGTCCCGCTGGCTGATGTCGAGATGGGCAGCCTGTTGCACAAGAGCCTGACCAAGCAGGGTCTCGAGTTCTTCCTCGAGACCAAGGTCACCGGCGGGAGGGTCGAGGGGGACCGCGTGACCGTCCTGGCCGAGGCGAAGGACGGCAAGACGCTGACGTTCGAGGGCGATCGCGTCCTGGTCGCCGTCGGCCGCCGCCCCTTCAGCGAAGGGCTCGGGCTGGCCGAGGTCGGCGTCCAGGTCGACCCGAAGACGGGCAAGGTGCCGATCGACGGTCATTTCCGGACCAACGTCCCGACGATCTCGGCCATCGGCGACCTGGTCGAGGGCCCGATGCTGGCGCACAAGGCCGAGGACGAGGGGATCGCCTTCGCCGAGACCCTCGCGGGCAAGTACGGCCACGTCGATTACGACACCATCCCCGGCGTCATCTACACCTGGCCCGAGCTGGCCAGCGTCGGGATCACCGAGGAGCAGGCCAAGCAGCGCAAGCTCGACTACCGCGTCGGCAAGTTCCCGTTCATGGCCAACGGCCGCGCCAAGGCGATGGACGAGACCGAGGGGGTCGTCAAGATCCTGGCCGACGCCAAGACCGACCGCGTCCTGGGGGTCCACATCTGCGGCCCGAGGGCCTCGGATATGATCGCCGAGGCGGTCACGACGATGGAGTTCGCCGGCAGCGCCGAGGACATCGCGCGGATCAGCCACGCCCACCCCAGCCTCTCCGAGGCCGTCCGCGAGGCCGCACTGGCCGTCGATCGCCGCGCCATCCATGGCTAGGATGCGCATTGAGGGGATCGATGCGGAATCGATCCGGTCAGATCTCTGGTGGAGCATTCAGATATGGATCGACTCGCCCAGGCCCTGACCGGCGGCCTCCATGATGGCCTCGGAGTAGGTGGGGTGGGGGTGGATCGCCTGGACGATCTCTTCCTCGGTCGCCTCGAGCTTCTTGGCCATGACCAGCTCGGCGATCAGCTCGGTGGCCTGCGAGCCGAGCAAGTGGGCGCCCAGCAGCTCGCCGTATTTGGCGTCGAAGACGAGCTTGACGAATCCCTCGGTCTCGTCGGAGGCCACGGCGCGGCCGCTGGAGAAGAACGGGAACTTGCCGACCCGGACTTCGTGGCCCGCCTCCCGCGCGGCGCGCTCGGTCAGGCCGACGCTGGCGACGCCGGGGTCGGTGTAGGTGCAGCCGGGGATATTCGAGTAGTCCACCGTCCGGTCGGAGTGGCCACAGAGCCGCTCGATGCAGCAGATCGACTCGTGGTGCGCCACGTGCGCCAGCCAGGGCGGGCCGATCACGTCGCCGACGGCATAGATGCCGGGCACGCTCGTCTTGTAGCCGTCTTTGGGGTCCACTTTAATGTGGTCCTGGAAGATCTCGACCTTCACGTCGTCGGCGAAGAGGCCCTCGACGTTCCCCACGACGCCGATCGAGACGAGCATCACCTCGGCCTCGACCGTGACCTTACCCTTGGGGGTCTCGGCCTCGGCCTTGACTCCCTTGTCGGTCTTCTCGACCTTGCCGGTCTTGACGCTTGTGGAGATCGTCAGCCCGCGCTTGACGAGGCTCTTGGTCAGGCCCTCCGAGACTTCCTCGTCCTCACCGGGCAAGATCCGGTCGAGCAGCTCGACGAGCGTGACCTTGGTGCCGATGGCGTTGTAGAAGTAGCCGAACTCCATCCCGATCGGCCCGCCGCCGATGATCAGCATCGACTGGGGCTGGCGGGGTAGGTTCATCGCCTCCTTGTACGAGATGATCGTCTTGCCGTCGAACTCCGCCCCCGGCAGCGGGCGGGGGCGGACCCCGGTGGCGATCACGATCGACTCGGCCGTGACCCTCTCGCCGTCGACCCCGACCGTGCCCGGCGCGATCACCTTGGCGGTCCCGATCTTCGACGCCACCTTGTACTTCCGGAAAAGCCCCTCGATCCCACGGCTCATCTGCGAGACGACGTTCCGGCTCCGGCCGATCATCTGCGCGAAGTCCCAGCTCGCCTGCCCGCTGTAGCCGAACGCCCGGCCGTGGTTCTTGATCAGCTCGACCAGGTGGGCATTGGTCAGCAAGGCCTTGGTTGGGATGCATCCCCAGTTCAGGCAGATCCCCCCCAGCTTATCGCGCTCGATGCAGAGGACCCGCTTCTTCAGTTGCGCGGCGCGAATCGCCCCCGCGTAGCCGGCCGGCCCGCCGCCGATGACGATGATGTCGTAGTCGTATGCCATGGGTGCCTTGATCGGGAAGGAAGATCTTCAGAAGACGCACACGAAGGCAGCAGTCCGTCCCTTGTGGTGTCCGGAGCCCCGATCTCCCTCCCCGCAAGGGGGGAGTGAGAATGAATCCCCTGATCTGCAATGTGTTCTGGCTCTTTCAACGGTCTTGACTTTAGAGCAGCATCGACGCCGGGTCTTCGAGCAGCCCCTTGAGGGTCCGCTGGAACTCGGCGGCCATGGCGCCATCGATGGCGCGGTGATCGGCGGTCAGGTTCAGCGTCATGACCGTGCCGACCTGGAGCGCGTCGCCCACGACGACCGGCCGTTTCTCGGCCGCGCCAACGGCGAGGATGGCGACCTCGGGCAGGTTCAGGATGGCGTCGAACTGGCGGACACCGTACATCCCGAGGTTGCTGATGGTGAACGTGCCGCCGGTCATCTGCTCGGTCGTCAGCTTGCCCTTGCGTGCGGCCTCGACCAGCGCCTCGCTCTCCCGGCGGATCTCGCGGAGGCCCAGGGTGTCAGCATTGCGGAGCACCGGGACGAGCACGCCGGCCTCGACGGCCACGCCGATCCCGATATTGATCTCGCTGTGGCGGACGATCGCGTCGGGCTCGAACGAGGCATTTATGCCGGGGTGGCGTCGCAAGGCCAGCGCGACGGCCTTGGTGACGAAGTCGCCGAGCGAGAGCTTGATCTCTTCGGCGGCGAGCCGCGCGTTCAGGCGCTCGCGGATCGCGACCAGCTCGTCGACCCGGGCGTCGACGGCGACGTGGATCTCGGGGGCGACCTTCTTGGCCTCGACCATCCGCTGGGCAATCGTCTTGCGCATCCGGGTGTGTGGGATGCGTTCGGCGGCCAGCTCCCGGGCGGGGGCCGCGGGACTCGGGGTCGTCGCGGGCGCGGCGGGCTGCTTGGCACGCGCCTCGAGGAACGCCTCGACGTCGCTGCGGACCACCCGGCCTCCGGGTCCGCTCCCGCGGATCCGCGCCAGGTCGACTTGCGACTCCCTGGCGATCTTCCGTGCCAGCGGGCTCGACTTGACTCGACCCCCGGCGGGGGCCGGGGCCGGCTCGGGCTCAGGCTCGGCCACAGGCGTCGACGGCTCCCTGCCGTTGGCCCCGGCGCCTTGCGCCTCGGGGCGAGGCGGCACCTTCATCGCCTCCGAGCTGATCTCGTGCGGCGCAACGCCCTCCGCCTCCGGGCTCGCCTTGGGGGCGGGCGCCTCGCCGCCGAGCTGCTCGGCGATCTTCTGCGGGGAATACGGTGACATCTGGCATCTTGCCACGTAGATCTTCTTGCCGCCGTATTGCTCGGCGACCTTCGCCGGGTCCTCCCCCTTCTTGGCGAGGACCAGAACTCGCTCGCCCAGTTGGATCTCGTCGCCGACGTCGCGGTCGAGCAGGGCCACAGTCCCCTCGTCGAACGACTTCATCGGCATGGTCGCCTTGTCGGTCTCAACGTCGGCCAGGACGTCCCCTTCCTTGACCTGGTCGCCGACCCTGACCAGCCACTGCGAGAGCACCCCGCTCTCCATCGTGGGGCTGAGCTTGGGCATCATCACTTCAATAGGCACGGCGCTCTCTCCGGGCAAACCTTCTGTGATGGCTCGGGGGTGGATCCAGGCCCAGCACTCCACCGGCGTCCTGGCCGATCCAGCGGACCGAGCCGGGCCGGCTCGCGATCATTTCTTGTAGAGGACGTCATTCACCTGGGCCACGATTCGATCGACGCTCGGCAGCATCGAGGCCTCCAGATATCGATTGTAGGGGATGGGGGCATCCTTGGCAGCGACGCGGCGGATCGGGGCGTCGAGCTCGTCGAAGGCGACCTGGTAGATCCGGTCGGCGATGCCGGCGCCAACGCCGCAGTAGGGCCAGTCTTCCTCGACGATGACGGCGCGGTGGGTCTTGACGACCGACGCCAGCAGCGCCTCGAAATCGAGCGGGCGGATCGTCCGGAGGTCGATGACCTCGGCCTCGATCCCTTCGCCAGCCAACTCCTCGGCGGCGGCCAGGGTGGCCTTCAGCGACCTCGAGTAGGTGATGAGGCTCACGTCGGAGCCCGGGCGCTTGACCTCGGCCAGGCCGAGCGGCACGAGGTGTTCGCCGTCGGGGACCTTGCCTTTCTCGCCGTAGAGGTTCTCGTGCTCGATGAAGACGACCGGGTCGTCGGAGCGGATGGCGCTCTTGAGCAGGCCCTTGGCGTCGGCGGGGGTCGCGGGCAGGACGACGGTCAGGCCGGGGACCTGCGCGTACCAGGCCTCGAGCCGGTGCGAGTGGGTTGCCGCGAGGCAGCCGGCCATCCCCGAGCTGCCCCGGAAGACGATCGGGATCGTGAACTGGCCGCCGCTCATGTAGCGGATGTTGGCGGCGTTGTTGACGACCTGGTCGATCGCCACCAGGCTGAAGCTGAAGGTCATGAACTCGATGATCGGCCTCAGCCCGACCATCGCCGCGCCGATGCCGATGCCGGCGAACCCCTCCTCGGAGATCGGCGTGTCGATGACGCGACGGTCGCCGAACCGCTTGAGCATCCCCTGGCTGACCTTGTACGCGCCTTCGTACTCGGCCACCTCCTCGCCCATCAAGAAGACGCGGTCGTCGCGCTCCATCTCCTCCGACATCGCCTGGTTCAACGCCTCGCGGAACGTAATGACGGCCATGATCACTCCTGTGGGAGATGCGGGGCCAGGGTCACGTCCTCGTAGAGCGCCTCGAGCGGCGGCTCGGGGCTCTGCTCCGCGAACTCGATGCACTCGTCGATCTCGCGCTTGACCTCCTCGGCGACCCGCTCGATCGTCGCGTCGTCGAGCCAGTCCCGCTCCTTCAGCACGTCCTGGTAGATGACAATCGGATCGTTGCGGTGCGCCTCGTCGAGCTCTTCCTGGACGCGGTACTTGGCCGGGTCGCTGATCGAGTGCCCCTTGAAGCGGTAGGTCTGCGCCTCGATGAAGCTCGGCCCCTCGCCGTGGCGGGCGCGGTGGACGGCCTCGCGGGTGGTCTCGGCCATCAGCTCGATGTCGTTGCCGTTGATCGAGACGCCCGGGATCCCGTAGGCGGTCGCGCCCCGGACGATCAGGTCGCGGATGGCGGAGGAGCGGTCCAGCGAGGTCCCCATCGCGTACTGGTTGTTCTCGAGGATGTAGATGACCGGCAGCTTCCAGAGCGAGACCATGTTGAAGGCCTCGTGGACCGATCCCTGATTCAGCGCGCCTTCGCCGAAGTAGCAGAGGCAGACGCGGTCCTCGCCGCGATACTTGATCGCGAAGGCGACCCCGGCGGCCAGGGGGATGTGGCTGCCGACGATCGCGTGGCCGCCGAGGAATCCCTTCTCGGCGTCGAAGAAGTGCATCGAGCCGCCCTTACCCTTGGAGCAGCCGGTCACCTTGCCCAGCAGCTCGGCCATCGCCGCCCTGGCCTCGATGCCTCGCGCCAGCGCGTGCCCGTGGTCGCGGTAGGCGGTGATCACGAAGTCGTCCTCGCGGAGCACGCCGATCGAACCGACGGCCACCGGCTCCTGGCCGCTATACTGGTGGAAGAAGCCGCCGATCTTCTGCTTCTGATACATCATCTCCGCCCGTTCCTCGAACCGGCGGATCAGCATCATCTTCCGGAGCCAACCCAGCGCCTGGCTGCGCGTGACCGCTGGCTTGGCTTCGGTCTGTACTTGCGACATGGCATCCCATTCCTGATAGGTTCCGGGGCCGAGCGATTGCCGAGGAACGTCGCGGACCGGCGCGGTCGGGGTCAGTTCGGTCGAGGTCGAGTCGGTGCCACGGTTATCACGACCCGAGGGCGATTCCACGGACAAGGGTACGGCTCACCGACCACGCGATGGCGCGTCGCTGATGAGTCTGGCGAGCACAAACAACATCCCGTTCCTCTCTCGTCCTATTGTAGAGAGGATCCACATCAAACAATCGATCTTAGCAGACGATCGCCCGATCCTTCCAGCCGGCGCGGCCGGAAAACTTCCTCAGGGCCAATAATCAGTATTTAGGAAGTATGCCCTCACCCGGAATTATAGGGAGTATGCCCTCACCCGGAACCCCCCCGCGGTAGGGGATATGGGTTAATCTGCGCTCCCTCGGGGAGAGGGAGCAGGTGAGGGACATGATTCGGTGGGGAGAAGTGGCCTCGGGCTGGGTTCAGGTCGGATCGCCGCCACCACGGGAGTCGGCGACGGTCGCGACGCCGCCGGCGTTCGGCGCCTCGCCCGGCTCCGACAACAGTTGCCGGAGCACGTAGGGCAAGATCCCGCCGTGCTCATAGTAGCGGACCTCTTGTGGCGTGTCGATCCGGATCGTGGCGGTGAACCGGTGCGCCGGGCCGTCCAAGCGGGTCGCCACGACGGTCACCTCGCGGCCGTGCTTGAGCTCGTCGCGCAAGGCCTCGGTCAGGCCCTCGATCGTGAAGAGCTCCTCGCCGGTGAGCCCGAGGCTCTCGACGTTGTCGCCGGCGCCGAACTGGAGCGGCAGGATGCCCATGCCGACGAGGTTCGAGCGGTGGATCCGCTCGTAGCTCTCGGCGATCACGGCGCGGATGCCCAGGAGCTTCGGCCCCTTGGCCGCCCAGTCGCGCGACGAGCCCGAGCCGTACTCCTTGCCCGCCAGGATGATCAGCGGCACCCCCTCGACGTGGTAGCGTTCCGCCGCCTCGAAGATCGACATCGTCTCGCCGTCGGGCAGGTGGCGGGTGACGCCCCCCTCGGTCCCGGGGGCCAGCTTGTTCCGCAGCCGGATGTTGGCGAAGGTCCCCCGGACCATCACCTCGTGGTTGCCCCGGCGCGACCCGTACGAGTTGAACTCCGAGATGCCGACGCCGTGCTCGACCAGGTACCGGCCCGCCGGGCCCTGCACCTTGATCGAGCCGGCCGGCGAGATGTGGTCAGTCGTGATGCTGTCGCCCAGGACCGCCAGCACCCGCGCGTCCTTGATCTCGGCGACCGGGGCCGGCTCCCGGGGCATCCCGATGAAGTAGGGCGGGTTCTTCACGTAGGTCGAGGCGTCGTCCCAGGCGTAGAGATCCCCCTCGGGCACGTCGAGCGAGTTCCAGAGGTCATCCCCCTGGAAGACCTCACTGTACTCCTTCCGGAAGTGCTCGGAGCGGACCGCGTGGAGGATCGTGTCCTGCACCTCCTTCTGCGACGGCCAGATGTCGCGGAGGTAGACCGGCTGGCCGTCGCGGCCGTCGCCGAGCGGCTCGTTCACCAGGTCGATCTCCATCGTGCCCGCCAGCGCGTAGGCGACGACCAGCGGCGGCGAGGCGAGGTAGTTGGCGCGGACCTCGGAGTTGATCCGGCCCTCGAAGTTGCGGTTGCCCGACAGCACGGCGACCGTCACCAGGTCGTCGTCGTGGATCGCCTTGGAGATCTCGAGCGACAGCGGCCCCGAGTTGCCGATGCAGGTCGTGCAGCCGTAGCCGACCAGGTTGAACCGGAGCTTGTCGAGGTAGGTGTCGAGCCCGGCCTCGCGGAGGTAGTCGGTCACGACCTTCGAGCCGGGGGCGAGGCTCGCCTTGACCCACGGCTTGGTCGCGAGCCCGCGCTCGACCGCCTTCTTGGCCAGCAGCCCGGCGGCGACCATCACCGACGGGTTCGACGTGTTGGTGCAACTGGTGATCGCCGCGATGACGACCGAGCCATGCGTGATGTAGCCGGCCCGGAGCGGCCGGTAGGCGGCCGACGGCGCGGTCGGGTCCTCGACGCCGACGGCGGTCCCGCCGCCGCCTTCGCCCTCGAGCCGCAGCTCGCTCTTGAGGTCGGTCGTCGCGGTCGCCGCCGCCGAGACCGGCTTGGGCGGCAGCTTCGGCCTCACGTCGAGCATGACCTTCAGCGCCTTCTGGAACGACGCCTTGGCCTGGCTTAGCGGCACCCGGTCCTGCGGCCGCTTGGGCCCGGCCAGGCTCGGCTCAACGGTCGAGAGGTCGAGCACGAGCGTGTCGCTGTACCGGGCCTCGGGCATCTCGGCGGTGTGGAACAGCCCCATCTCCTTGGAGTAGGCCTCGACGAGCCGGTTGTGCCCGGCCGGACGGCCCGAGAGCTCAAGGTAGCGGATCGTCTCGGCGTCGACCGGGAAGATCCCGCAGGTGGCGCCGTATTCGGGGGCCATGTTGGCGATCGTGGCCCGGTCGGCCAGCGGCAGGTTGGCCAGGCCCGCGCCGAAGAACTCGACAAACTTGCCCACCACCCCCTTGCGGCGGAGCATCTCGGTGACGGTCAGGACCAGGTCGGTCGCGGTCGAGCCCTCGGGCAGGGTCCCGACGAGCTTGAACCCGACGACCTGCGGCACGAGCATCGAGACCGGCTGGCC
>JAFANO010000240.1 GCA_019232645.1 Planctomycetaceae bacterium
AAGACCCGGCCCAGCGTCTCCCGGCCCACCGGCACCGTGACCGGCCCGCCGGTGTCGATCACCGGCATCCCGCGGACCAGGCCGTCGGTCGAGCCCAGCGCCACGCACCGGATCCGGTTGCCGCCGAGCTGCTGCTGGACCTCGCCGGTCAGGCGGATCTTGACCCCCTTCTCCTCGGCGTCGACGACCAAGGCGTTGTAGATATTGGGCAAGTGTTCCTCGTCGAACTCGGCATCGAAGGTCGAGCCGATCACCTGGGCAATCCGTCCGGTCGCGGTCGCGGTGGCCATGGTCCTAGCCTCATCACGCAGAGAAGAAGAGGGATTCACCACAGGGCACACAGAGAGCACAGAGGGGAATGCAGAGAGATCGATATAAGAGAGTTCATATAAAAATTTTAAATATTTATTTCTTCTTTCTCTATCCCCTCTTCCTCTTTTTTCCTCCCCCTCCTCTCTCTGACTTTTCCTCTGTGCTCTCTGTGTGCCCTGTGGTGAATCCGTCTTCTTCTGCGTGCTCTTGTGGTGAATATTCTTATTCCAAAGCCGCGGCGCCGCCGATGATCTCGGCCAGCTCGCGGGTGATCTGCGACTGTCGGGCGCGGTTGTAGAGCATCGTCAGCGACCGGACCATCTCGTCGGCGTTCTCGGTCGCGCCCCTCATGGCGACCATCCGCGCGATCTGCTCGCTGACGGCCGCGTCGAGGAAGCACTTGAACAGGCGGACCTTGAACGAGACGGGCACGATCTCCTCGAGGATGCTCTTGGGGTCGGGCAGGAACTCGTAGGGGGCGCGCTCCCACTTCCGGGCCGGGGCGGGCGCACCCGGGGCCGACGGCGGCCCGGCCTGGCGGACCGACGGGCCGGCCTCGCCGACCGACGAGGTGGTCATCGGCAGGAGCGTCTGGACGACCGCCACTTGCCTCGCCATCGAGACGAACTGCGTGTAGGCGACGTCGAGCTTGTCGATCTCGCCCCGGATGTATAGCGCGATGTACTTGTTGGCCAGCTCCTCGACCTCGTCGAACTGCGGCCGGTCCTCGAACTGGGTGTAGGTCGCGTCGGCCCGGATCCCCCGGAACCGCAGGAAGTTGATCCCGCGCTTGCCGACAACCTCGAGCGCGATCGGGATGCCCTCGGCCTGATAGTCGTCGTATGCCCGCGTGGTGACGCGGATGACGTTGCCGTTGTAGCCCCCCGCCAGCCCGCGGTTGCTCGTCAGGATGAGCAGGAGCGACCGCTTGACCGGCTCACGGACCTCCAGCAGCGGGTGCGAGACCGTCAGCGTCGTCGCCCCGAGGTCGGCGACCAGCTCGGCGATCTTGCGCGTGTACGCCTCCGCCTCGGTCGCACGGTCGAGCGCCTTCTTGAACCGCGCGGTGGCGATCAGCTCCATCGTCCGCGTGATCTTGCGGATGTTCTGCACCGACTGGCGGCGCTTGACGATCGCTCGGGCCTTGGCCATCGGTGGGGTCTCACTCCCGGGTTGGTTCGCTCATGCGGAGGCGGCGAGGCGGGCGGTCTCGGGGGGGGACGGGCCTCGCCGCGTCCGGCCCCCCCTCGGATGGCCGCGCTATCGCGCCGCGACGGCGGCCGGGGCCGGAGCGGCCGGGCGATAGCGCTGCTTGAACTCGGCCAGTACGGCCTTGAGGTCCTTCAGGATGTCGTCGGTCAGCTTCTTCTCCTTGACCAGCCGGGCGCGGACCCCCGACTTGTGGTCGCGGGCGAAGGCGAGGAACTCCGCCTCCCACTTCTGGACCTCCCTGGTCGGCACGTCGTCGAGGTAGCCCTCCGAGCCGGCGAAGATGCTCATGACCTGGTCCTCGGCGGCCATCGGCTGGTACTGCGGCTGCTTGAGCAGCTCGACCATCCGGTAGCCGCGGTCGAGCTGGAGCTGGGTGGCCTTGTCCAGCTCGGTGCCGAGCTGCGCGAACGCCTCGAGCTCGCGGAAGGCGGACAGGTCGAGCCGCAGGCCGCCGGCGACCTTCTTCATCGCCGGGATCTGCGCCTTGCCGCCGACGCGCGACACGCTGATGCCGACGTCCACCGCCGGCCGGACGCCCGCGAAGAACAGGTCGGGCTGGAGGTAGATCTGGCCGTCGGTGATCGAGATCACGTTCGTCGGGATGTACGCCGAGACCTCCCCCTCGAGCGTCTCGATCAGCGGCAACGCGGTCAGCGAGCCGCCCGACCGGGTCGTCTTGACGACCTTGTGGCCCTGGGAATAGTCCTCCTTGAGGTCGTGCTTGGCCTCCTCCAGGCCGGGCACGCCCACGTACACCTTGCCGTTGACGCCCCAGTGCTCGCCGACCTCCTCGGTCGCGGTCGGCGCGTGCTCGGGGACGATCACGTACTTGTTGGCCAGCTTAGCCGACCGCTCCAGGAGCCGCGAGTGGGCGTAGAAGATGTCGCCGGGGTACGCCTCGCGGCCGGGCGGGCGGCGGAGCAGCAGCGACAGCTCGCGGTAGGCGACCGCCTGCTTCGACAGGTCGTCGTAGACGACGAGGGTCGCCCCCCCCTTCTCGTACATGAAGTACTCGGCCATCGCGCAGCCGGCGTAGGGTGCGATGTACTGCAAGGGCGCCGGGTCGCTGGCGCCGGC
>JAFANO010000294.1 GCA_019232645.1 Planctomycetaceae bacterium
GTACGTCAAGATCGACGGCGAGATCCGACGCCTCGAGGGCCGGGGCGATCACGCGGCCGCCGTGGCCCTCTGCGTCGGCAATGACCCGGGCCAGTCCAACTGGGCCTTCTCCAGGTTCGACGACGCGCTCGGGAAAACGCTTGACATCAACAAGCGCGCGTTCGAGGATTCGGTCGATCGCGGATTCAAGACACTGGCGGGTTTCGACGTGGCGAGTCCGCTGGTCGCCCTGGGGATTTCCCTGCTCGCGTACGTCGGGCTTCGCCCACGGATGAGGGAATATGCCGGCTGAACGGCGAGACGGTATTCATGCGCTTCCCAGGTATGCATTACGTCCGGTTTGTGACACGGCCGGGCCACGCCGCGCACGCCCCGACTCGGCGCGGGCGTCTGGGTCGCCGAGGAGCTGCGGTTCTTGGCCGAGCCCCTTGATCCCGGCGTCCCCCGCCCCGCCACCTTTCATGGCCCTCCCGATCCACCTCCGCGACCACTCGAGGGCCTTCTGCCAGCCTATCCTGATCGTCGCCTAGCGATACATGTAAGGCCGACGGCCGGGCACGCAGAGCCGGTCCGGGGAGATGGAATTGCGGTTGGGGGCTTGCCCGCTCCGGAGGCCGGGGAAGTAGTTGTGCCGTTGCGGCGGTACGACCGGGGCCATCCTATCGGGCGGTGGCGCCGTGGGCTCTCTCCGATAGTCATTCCACGCTTCGCCTTGACTGCGGCCTGGGCTCCCATAGGGCCGGAGGAGGTCCGGTTCGTCGCGGTCCCGGGCGGTCCCGGAGACGGTCGGCACCATGGCCGGCGTCCCGGTCGTCACCCGGTGATAGTACCCCTGCTGCGCCTCGCCGGTCGTCCCCGACAAAGACCATCCCAGGACGGCCGCTATCCGGAAGATCGTCGCCTTGCGCATCGGTCGCTCGCCTCCCCTCAGCAACGCCCTGGTCGTCCTTGGCCGATCGCACCTCCTCAAGGGTGAGAGGACCGACGCGAAATGTCAATCCCAATAAAACCTTGGCAGGTCGAACCAGTAAAGCGCCTTGCCGACGATCACGAGATCGACTGAGGCGTCGGCGATCAGGCTGCCCGCGGCGGGTGAGATTGGTAGCGGACCTTCTTGTGGTGCTTGGCGTGGGCAACTTGTTTGTCGCTGATGTCGGTGACGCTGACGGAACGGCGATCGTCGGCGAGGGCGATCGTCACCTGACCACTGCCGGTGACGCAGTCCCAGGCGAGTTGGTGGCTGGGGGCGAGCGAGGCGAGAAATTTGAACAGTATGGCGAGATAGGTGGGGCGGAACTTTCGAACCAAGATTCCTCGTCCTGATCGGAGAGACCATTTTCATAGGCCATGTAATGCGGCCTCGTAGAGAGGAGCATCAGAATTTTGGCTTTTTTTAAAATTGGGTTGTGTTTCAGGCTCATTGAAAAGCCTTGCCATCAAGGGTTTATCCGGGGCGACGAACTCTCGGCTCTTCGGTCTGTCGAACTTTCAATGGGCTGAGACACGACCGAAAATCTGTGAGCTATGTTACCCATGGATCAGCTCCATCCCGATAAATTAGGCGGATGTATTAAGCGATTGGAGCCAACCACCCAATCAACGAAGGGTCGGCGCTGACCAGACTCGAACGACGCAAGTTCGTAGGCGACCGATGACTTCCGCCCAGACTTCACCCCCCAGCGCAGGGCCTACTCGTCTCCCGGTTGCGGCAGTTCTCGTCACGGACGTGGCGAAGAGTACCCTGCTGGACCGCGTGCCTCATCCAGCCCTCGCGGGCGGGCAGTACTGGGTCTCGCCTCCCTCCGTCGAAATCGATGCCTACCTGGAGGCCAGCCTCCCCGGCCATCTGTCGGGCTGCGGTCCTGGACGGGAGGCTAAACGTGGTTCCTGAGAACGAGATCATCACCCCCGAGGTCGGTCAGGCCGTCCGGGTGCGGAATCGACTCGCGTCCGTCCGAGCCGTCGAGCCATATGAGCATCCCAAGGGGCTCGGTCGGCTCCACATCTTCGATGTCGAGTACCTCGACGACTGGCGTTACCCCGAGGCCGAGCAACTCCTCTGGGAGGTCGAGGCGACGGCGAAGGTCTTGGGCAAGACCTCGCTGCCTGGCGTGGACGCCAACCGCCCCGACAGTCCCCAGGCGTTGCAGGCGTTCGTCAACGCCCACCGGTGGACCCGCTTGAACCGGCTCCGGGAGGGCGACGACCTCAAGGACGAGCCGCTCCTGGGGGTCTGGAGCTCGGCGATCCAGGTCCACGCCTACCAGCTTGAGCCGGTCCTCAAGGCCCTGTCCATGCCCCGAGTCAGCCTGCTCCTGGCCGACGGCGTGGGGCTGGGTAAGACGATCCAGGCGGGGCTCGTCCTCGAAGAACTGCTCCTGAGGCGGCGCATCCGCCGAATCCTCGTGCTCTGCCCGGCGATGCTCCAGCGGCAGTGGAAGTACGAGCTGCGCCGCAAGTTCAACCTCGACTTCGAGGTCATCGACTCGGAGTCGACCTTCCAGCTCCGCCGCCGCCTGGGGATCGACACGAACCCCTGGAAGGCCTTCCCCCGCATCATCACGTCGATGGACTACCTCCGCATGCCCGACGTGCTGGGACAGTTCCTCCGGGCGTCCGGGGCCGACGCCGAGGCCGACGGCAGTCGCGCGACCGCCCACGCCCCGTGGGACCTGCTGATCGTGGACGAGTGCCACCACTTCGCGCCGCAGAGCGGCGGGCGGGCCAGCCAGCGGACGAGGATGCTGCGGGAGATCCGGTTCCTGTTCGAGCACCGCCTCTTCGCCTCGGCCACCCCGCACAATGGCAAGACGGTCTGCTTCACCGGGCTGCTCGAGCTGCTCGACCCGATCCGGTTCCAGATGACCACGGAGATGGACGCCACGGACCGGGCGAACCTGTCCGAGGTCCGTATCCGCCGCCTCAAGGACGAGATCAATCGGCAGTCGATCCGGCCCCCCTTCGCCGAGCAGCTCCCACCGGTCGAGTTGAAGCTCGGCCTTTCGCCCCAGGAATCCGCCCTCTACACCGCGCTGCGGGAGTACCGGAGGCGGGAGCAAGCCGCCCTCGGCCACGCCTCGGCGGCGGAACGGTGGCTGGGTCAGTTCATCTACTCGTTGATGACCAAGCGGCTGCTGTCGTGCCCCCTCGCCTTCGCCCGGACATGGTGGCGGCACCTGGAGGGCGACGACGAGCCGGAAGAGTCCTGCCTCTTCGACATGGCCCGTGTCTCGGCGGAACGGGCCGAGGAGGAAGTTAAGAGCGACGACGAGCGGTCTCTGCTGGAGGAGGACGTCGCCCGCTACTCGGGGGCCTACTTCCGGAGCCGGGGTCAGACGACCGAGGATTTGCAGCGGAAGGTCAGTCAGGCCCTGGAGGCGCTGGGCTACGACCGCGAGACCGTCGGAGACCCCGGCAAGCTCAGCTCCCTGGCCCGGAAGTCGGATTCCAAGACCGAGGCCCTGGTCCGCTGGGTCAAGGAGAACCTGTTCGCCGCCGGCAAGCTGCGGGACGACGAGCGGCTGATCATCTTCACCGAGTACAAGGAGACGCTGTTCTTCTTGGAGCAGCGGCTGCTCGAGGAAGGCTTCGACAGGAACACGCTGCGGCTGCTCTACGGCGGCATGGATCTCGACGAGTTCGAGGCGGTCAAGTCCGAGTTCGAGGACCCCACCGCCGCCGTGCGGCTGCTCCTGGCGACCGACGCCGCCTCGGAAGGCATCAACATGCAGGAATCCTGCCGCTGGATCGTCCACTACGACATCCCGTGGTCGCCCTCGA
>JAFANO010000351.1 GCA_019232645.1 Planctomycetaceae bacterium
TCGGGGGGGCTTCGAAACGAGAGGCCGCTCGTCCTTCCCCTCCTCTTGAATCAAGAAGAGACCCGTCCGTCCCGAAGCTTCTTTGAAAACGATCTGGCTCCTCTTATACGCATTCCGGAGATTTTGTGCCCTTTGTCCGGATCTCACATTTGAGATTTCCAATTTCAAATCAGCAGATCGGCACAGAATTCCTGTGACCCGTATGAGGTCACCGGTGGTGCTGACATTTTCGTCTCGCTCCACGGGGTTGATCCAGGACGATTCCCACTCCCCATTGAGAAGGATCTCCGAACTATACTTGACTAAGTCTACCGGGATCATGGTACAAACTTTGCTGAGAAGGTCGAGCCGATTGGCTCTTCGTCGGCAGGTAGAGGGACCCCCATGAGCAATCGTGGCGATGGCGGCAGGTGGAGCCGCGAGGGACGATCCGGGATGGCATCCAACGGCCCCTTCGGGGTCGAACAGGAAATCCCCGGTCCGCCTCCGAATTCTGTTGATACCAGGGAAAGCGAGCGAGGAGGGTGAGCGAATGGATTCTCGTGGTCCAAACATTCTTTATATCCACTCCCATGATACGGGACGCTACGTCCAGCCCTACGGTCATGCGATCTCGACACCTCATCTCCAGCGGCTGGCCGAGGGAGGCATCCTGTTCCGCAAGGCATTCTGCGCCGCCCCCACCTGTTCACCCAGCCGCGCCAGCCTGCTGACGGGGCAGCACGCGCACAACAGCGGGATGCTCGGCCTGGCCCATCGCGGCTTCTCCTTGAATGACTACAGGCAACACCTGCTCTACACGCTGCGCCCGGCCGGCTACCATTGTGCCCTCATCGGCGAGGAGCACCTCTCGAAGGATCATCGCACGATCGGCTATGACCTCGTCTGCGAGGTCGAGGGCTTCCACGCGAGCGTGGTCGCGCCGGCGGCCATCAAACTGCTCCGCGAGACGCTGGCGAGGCCATTCTACCTGTCCGTGGGCTTCTTCGAGACGCACCGGGAGTTCCTCAAACCCTGCACTGCGCGGGACGCCAACTACACACTTCCTCCCGCCCCGCTGCCCGATACACCCGAGACGAGGCGGGATCTGGGGGCGTTCAAGGCCAGCGCCCGGGACCTCGACCAGGGCATCGGGGCGGTGCTCAACGCCCTGGACGAGACCGGCCTGGCCGAGAATACGCTGGTCATCTGCACCACGGATCACGGCATCGCCTTCCCGCGCATGAAGGGCAACCTGACCGACCACGGCATCGGCGTGATGCTGATCATGCGCGGGCCCGGCGGCTTCCGCGGCGGCAAGGTCTGCGACGCCCTGGTGTCGCACATCGACCTCTTCCCGACCCTCTGCGACCTGCTCCATGTCGATCGCCCACCCTGGCTCCAGGGCGTCTCCCTGCTGCCGCTCGTCCGCGGCGAGAAGGAAGAGTTGCATGAGGCCATCTTCGCCGAGGTGACCTATCACGCGGCTTACGAACCCCAGCGCGCGGTCCGCACCCGGCGCTGGAAGTACATCCGCCGGTTCGACCACCATCTCGGACCGGTGCTGGCCAATTGCGACGACAGCCCCAGCAAGGATGTGCTGATCCGGCACGGCTGGACGGAACGCTCGCGTCCCCTCGAGCAGTTGTACGACCTCGTCTTCGACCCCAACGAGGCGTGCAACATGGCCAACGACCTCTCGATGGCCGTCGTCCTGGAGGACATGCGGACCAGGCTCGACGACTGGATGTGCCGCACCAACGATCCCCTGCTCCGAGGGCCCGTGGCCGCGCCACCTGGCGCGGAGTTGAATGATCCCACCCATCTGTCACCCTCCTATCCGACACGTTTCGTATAGGACGAGCTTCCGGTGCGCAACGGCGCGGGACCGCGGCGGGACGGGCAGACGCATCTCTCTCATCGGCACCAACGGCCGGGCATGCCCTCGCCGCCGCGACCGGGCCCGGGGACGAGCCCCCGGGCGGCACGATCACTCCTTTTCGAAGCCGTCCCGGGGAGGTCGGCGAGCGCCCGGACCGGCTCCTGCGTGGCCGCGGTGTGCGACCGCGGGCTTGGCGTGGAGCCTGTTCCGTTTAGCATCTCGGCGCGCGTCCCTCGTTCCGCGGATATGTGACGAAGAACCTACGCTCGAGGAGGACCTGGCCGTCGGTGGATAATTGGAAGCGATACTCCCCGGTGCTGGGGAACCTTGCGTTGGGGAAGACGAAGTGGAGCTCGACGACCTGCAACGGGTCGGCGAACTCGACCTCGGCCTCGCCCCGGAACAATTCCTCCCCTTCGTCCACCGTGACGCAGGCGACCGCCGTCGAGAGCGTGCCGTGGCCGTCAGTCAAGCTCAGGTAGACGTGGAGTTCGTGGACCACGCAAGGCAGGGCCACGGCCTCGACCTGGTCGAAGATCCCGATCAGGCTCTTCTTGTTCGTCTCGACGTCGGTGATGACCTGGTCGCAGAGGATCATCGCCAGCACTGCGGGCGGCTGTGGCACGTCGCCCCCCCGGATGTCGCGATCCCGAAGCTCGCGGGTCGGCCCGGCAGGGCGCTGGAGAATGACCCGCCTCGCGACGCCGATTCTACCACGTCGCGGCGGGCCGGAGGATGGGTCAGCCGTCCAGCGAGAGGGGACGGGCTGCGATGCCGCATCCAGACGGGGCGGTCAATACACGTCGCGTTGATAGCGGCCGGCCTTGGTCATCTTCGCGACGTAGGCTTTCGCCTCCTCGACGGAGAGGCCGCCTTGGTCGGCGATGATCTCATGCAAGGCGCGGTCCACGTCGCTCGCCATCCGCTTGGCGTCGCCGCAGACATAAAAGTGCGCGCCCTCCTCCAGCCAGCCCCAGAGCTCCCGGGCGCGTTCGCGCATCCGGTCTTGCACGTAGATCTTCTCGGCCTGGTCGCGCGAGAAGGCGGTGTCGAGGCGGGTCAGGAGGCCGTCCTGCTGGAATTTCCGCAGCTCCTCCTGGTAGAGGAAGTCGGTGGCCTGGCACTGGTCGCCGAAGAAGAGCCAGTTCTTGCCGCCGGCGCCCAGGGCCTGACGTTCCTCGAGGAACGCGCGGAACGGCGCGATGCCGGTCCCGGGCCCGACCATGATCATCGGCGTGTCGCCGTCGTCGGGGAGCTGGAAGCGGTGCGACGGATGGAGGAACACGCGGACCTCCGAGCCGGCCGGGACCCGCTCGGCCAGGAACGTCGAGGCCACGCCCTTGCGCACCCGTTCATTCTTGGTGTAGCGGACCACGCCGACGGTGAGGTGGACCTCTTCCGGGTGCGCCCGGAGCGATGACGAGATCGAGTAGAGCCGGGGCTGGAGGGGAGCCAGGAGGGAGACGAGCTCCTCGGCATCCATCCGCGCCGAGGGATAGCGTCGCAGCACGTCGAGGAGGTCCGCCGTATCGATCCAGTCGTCCTCGCCGTCCCGCAGCCGCGTCAGGTGATCGGCCTCGTCGGGGTCGGTGGCACACTCGACCAGACGCTCGACGAGGTCGTCGCTGGGCCGGGCCAGCGAGGATTCACGGATGAGAGCCGCGCGGAGGTCGGGGCGGTCCGCGGCCCCGAGCACGCGGAGCAGCTCATCGACCAGCTCGGGGCAGTTCTCGGGGAAGACGCCGAGCGCGTCGCCCGGCTTGTAGGCCAGGTCAGACCCCGCCAGGTTGATCATCACGTGACGGGTGTCCTTCTGGGAACCGGGCCGGTTCAGCGGCAGGCTCGCGATCAGCTTCGCCGGGAACGGTCGCGAGCGGTCGTAGGCGGGCTGGGCGACCACGCTCTTCATGGCGGCGCCGTTGGTCGTGGTCGTCGCCGGGCCGTTGCCGGCGACGAGGCTCTTCATCGCGACGCCGCTGGTCGTGGTCGCGCCGTGCGCGGCGACGAGCTCCTTGAGCTTGCGGGCCGTCTCCTTGCCGCCGGGCACGCATTTGGTGAGGCTCTTCTCCGCGCCCGCCGCGATCGCCTCGGAGTAGGTCTTGCAGAGATAGCCGCAGGCGCCGCAGTCGAGCTGCGCCATCGCGGCCATCAGCTTCCGCTCGTAGGGGCGTTCCTCGGCCAGCTTGAGCCGCTCGTCCATCGGCATCGCCGGGTCGTGCCAGGGGAAGTCTTCCTCCGCCTCGGCCACAGCCGCGGGGGCCGTCGCCGTCGCCGCCGCGCCGGCCGACGCCGCGCCATTGCCATTGCCCTCGCCGCCGAGGCCGAGCAGGCCGGCGAAGAAGCCATTCAGCCAGGCGCGCTGCGCGGGGGAGAAGGGAGCACTTTCCGGGAGCAGAGGGATTGTCATGAGGGTCGACCTTCTGAGGCGGGCTGAGAGGCGAACATTTCCTTGAGCTGCTCGGTGGGGTAACGTCGGGTGAAGTCGCGGAACGACTCCTGGGGACCGAGCCGCGCCGCGAGATAGCCGCGGAGCATCCGCTCGATCGTCACCGGGACGACCTCGGCCTTGACGTCGCGGTAGATCTCGCGGCCGACGTCCTGCTCGGCCCCGTAGCCGCCGCCGAGGAAGAGGTGGTAGCCCTCGACCATGTCGTCCTCGACCGCGACCTTGGTCCCCAGCAGGCCGATGTCGCCGATGTAATGCTGGGCGCACGAATTGGGGCAGCCGGTCAGGTGGATGTTGATCGGCACGTCGAGCTCGAGCCGCGCGTCGAGGTGGTCGGCGATCTCCAGCGCATGCCGCTTGGTGTCCGACGAGGAGAACCGGCAGCCGAAATTCCCCGTGCAGGCGACCAGTCCGGTGCGGACCTGGGTCGCCTTCCACGCGAAGCCCAGGGCTTCGATCTCCCCCTTCACGGCTTCGACCCGATCCTCGGGGATGTCCGGGATCAGGAGGTTCTGCCAGACCGTCAGCCGGAACGACGCACTGCCGTGACGCTCGGCGATCCGCGCCAGCCCGCGCATCTGATCGCACGACATCCGGCCGACCGGGAGCACGACGCCCACGTACACCAGGCCGGGCTGCCGCTGCGGGTGGAACCCGATGTGGGCGCCGCGGACGAGCGGGGCGCGGGGTTCGCATTGGTCGAGCGGGAAACGGAGGAGCTTCCTCGGCAGGTGCTTCTCGGCCTCTTCGAGGTACTTGTCCAGACCCCAGCGGTCGAGGACGTACTTCATCCGCGCCTTCTTCCGGTCGGTCCGGTCGCCGTGGTCGATGAAGACGCGGACGACCGCCGCCGCGGCCGGCACGCACTCCTCGGGCCTGAGCAAGACCCCCACATCGCGCGCGAAATCCTTGTGCCCGGTGATTCCCCCCAGCGCCATCCGGAAATAGACGCCCGCGGGGACCCCCTTCCCCTCGACCACCCGGACGGCCGTGAAGCCGATGTCGTTGGTCTCCTCCAGGACGGCGATCGTGCCGCCGCCGTCGAACCCGACGTTGAATTTGCGAGGCAGGCCGTACATCTCGCGATGGTTCAAGATATAATAATGCAGCTCCCTGGCGAGCGGCCGCGTGTCGATCAGCTCCTGCGTGTCGAAGCCCGCCGTCGGCGTGGCCGTGATGTTCCGGATGTTGTCGGCGCCGGTGCCCCGGGCGACGATGCCATGGTCCTGCAGCGCCGTCAGGACGTTGATCGAGTTCTCGGCCTGGATCTCGCGGATCTGCACGTTGGCCCGGGTCGTCACGTGGCAGTAGCCGCCGCCGAATTGCTCGGCAATGTCGGCGATGCCGCGGAACTGAGCCGCGCTGACGAGACCGGCGTAGAGCCGGAGCCGGCACATGTACGAGTCTTGGTTGGGGGCGACGTAGAACAGGCCGTGGAACTTGGTCAGCAAGACGTCGGTCCCCTTGGGGAACTGCTTCTGCTCGGCGCGCTCGCGGAGCTCGTCCCACATATCGAGCGGGTTCTTCTTCCGCTTCGCCTCCTCCTCGGGACAGAGTTTCTTGCCCTCGGCGAGGAAGCGATCCTGCGCCTGGTAGTGGATCGCCTCCGGTCCGCTCGGCAGCGACCCGGCCGCCGGCTGGGGGCCCGGCGGCGCCGAGCCGTTCCGCGCGAGGGTCTGAGCAAACGTCGGGAGCCCGGACGCGCTTCGCGCCAGGTTGGCGCCGGAGACGAACCCCTGGAGATATTGTTTCTGCTCCTCGGTCATCCCGTCGGTTGGGTTCATCGATGATGCCTCCGAGCCGAGCTCTTGACACGTCCCTCCGCGCCGGACGGGGTTCGGGGACGCGCCGGCGGATTTGCCTCGGGACATTCGGCCCACGTCCGGACGCACCCCGGGACGGGTCGCGGGGCGATCCCCCGAGACGAAGTCCGTCCGAGTCGTCGGCGTCACGCCGAGCCGAGGGAAGCGCGCCAAACGCGACGGGAGAGGCGGATCGGATCGCACCGTCGCGTCCTCCCCGCGGCTCCGCACCGTGCTTCAGTCCTTTTGACTGAGATGCCAAGGTTCTGGATGAGATGCAAGGGAAGTGCCTTCGGGAGTAGGGGACCACTCCCGACTCCCCCGGCTGCGTCGTAAACCGTACTTTCTCCTGGAGAAGAGGATCATCGATCGGCTGAGGCGCGGCGCGCGGCCGCGCGCCGCCGCCGCCTAATGCCATGGCATGAGGAGCCGCAGGTTTGGGCAGGGCGAGCGGCGCGCCGCGAGACTCATCCCCTGCTCTAACCCGGTTTTTCCGCGCCCCGCGCCGGAATTTTCAACTTCCTAGATGACAAGGAGTTGTGAGCATCCGCACGCTCTGGGACGAAGTCGCGGAAGACGACGGATCCGCAGCGAAATATGCGGCATAATTCATTGTGATCACGGCACTTGGAGTGCGGGAAAGCGCCTTGGATGCGCGGAAGATCCTATATTATTTTATTAAATATACTTTGTTATAATAAATATCCCACAACTCTTCGGTGGCATGAAAGTCGCCGTGTTGGTGGTGGTCCATAGAACTTCTGAGAAACTCAGAGGTGTATGGAAGGCGCGAAGGGGGCTCGGGCGCATGGCCATCGAGGTGCATCGGGATGGACGGACGACCAAGGGCCAGGCGATTTGCCCGTACTGCGGGGTCGGCTGTCGGCTCTGGATGGAGTCGGCCGACGGAAAGGTGATCCGGGTCAAGGGGGTGGCCGATGCGCCGGCCAACCTGGGGGGGCTCTGCGCCAAGGGGGCGACCCTGCCCCAGGTGATCCAAACGCCCGACCGCCTGATGCAGCCACACATGCGCCTGGCGCGCGACATGGAGCTGAGACCGGTGAGCTGGGAGGTCGCGCTCGAGCGGACGGCGGAACGGTTCCGCGCGGTCATCGACCGACATGGCCCCGACGCGGTCGCCTTCTACGGCAGCGGGCAGCTCGACAGCGAGGCGGGCTATCTGGCCGTCAAGTTGTTCAAGGGGTCGATCGGCACGAACAACACCGACTCGAACAGCCGGCTGTGCATGGCGGCGGCCGTGGCCGGCTATCGCTCGAGCCTCGGCGCCGACGGCCCGCCCCCGTGCTATGCCGACATCGACCTGAGCGATTGCCTGGTCGTCTGGGGGAGCAACATGGCCGAAGCCTTCCCCGTGACCTTCGACCGGGTCAAGGCGCACCTGGAGGCGAACCCGGGAGTCGAGTTGATCGTCGTCGATCCGCGGCGCACGAACACGGCCGAGCATGCCACGCTGTACGTCCCGGTGGCCCCGGGCGGC
>JAFANO010000383.1 GCA_019232645.1 Planctomycetaceae bacterium
CCGATTCTTCATGTTGGCGACGTAGCCCGTCCGGCCGTCGGGCGCGAGGGCGACCTGCCGGAGGTTGTCCCCCTCGACCGCCAGGGTCCGCTCGACCGTCCAGGTGCCGACCGCGATCACCGAGAGGTCCTTCGACCGCGCGTTGCCAACGAGCAGCCGCTCTCCGTCGGCCGAGAGGGCCAGCCCTCGAGGCTCGCGGCCGACGGCCAGGCGTCCGGTGACTTCCCTCGCGTCGAGGTCGACCCGGACCACCTCGTTGCTCACGCCGGCCGCGACGAAGGCCGTTTTGCCGTCCGGGACGAGCGCGACCCCGCGCGGCTCGGGGCCCACCTCGACCCGGCCGACGACCTGGAGCCGGTCGGGGCCGACGTCGAGCACCGCGAGGTCGGATCCGTACCAGAGCGTCACCACGCCGCGCGCGCCGTCCCTCGACAGCGCGACCCCCGCCGGCTTCTCGCCCGCCGGGACCTCGTCGAGCACCCTGGCCGAGCGGGTGTCCACCAGCGAGACCGACCCCGAGGTCTGGTTGGCCGTCAGCAGGAGGGCGCCGTCGGCCGAGACGGCCAGCGCGATCGGTGACCGGTGGGGCCCCTCACCTGGGCTCGACCCGGCCGCGGCGAGGCCGGAGACCGCCGTCAGCACGGCCGTCGCCAGGCGGGTTCGAGGAAGGTCCCTCATTCGTTTCGCTCCAGGGGAAGGCGGGGTAGGTCGGGCGGATCGGGAGGGCAGGCCGCGGGATCGGATCCTACATGCGATCGATGACGTCGATTCCGAGCAATTGGAGCCCGAGTTTCATGGTCCGCGCCGTCAGGTCGCAGAGGGCGAGCCGGCTGTCCCGGCGGTCGGCGGACTCGGCCTTCAACACCGGGCACTCCTCGAAGAACGTGCTGAACTTGTTCGCCAGGTCGAAGAGATAATCGGTCAGGATGTTGGGCTTGAGCTCACCGGCGGCCAGCTCAAGGGTCTCGGGCAGCCGGAGGACCTGCACGCCTAGCGCCCGCTCGGCGGGGTGGCTCAGGGCGATGGCCGGGCGCCGGTCGCGGACGGACTCGGGTGTGACGTCCCCTTTGCGGAAGATGCTCCGGATCCGCGCGTAGGCGTACTGGAGATAGGCGCCGGTGTTGCCGTTCATGGCCAGCATCTTGTCCCAGTCGAAGACGTAGTCGCTCAGCCGATTCTGCGAGAGGTCGGCGTACTTGATCGCCCCGAGGCCGACGACCTCGGCGACCCTGCCCCGCTGCTCGGGGTCGAGGTCCGGGCTGTTCGCGTCCACCACCTTGCGGGCTTCGGCGACGGCCTCATCCAGGAGCGACTCGAGCCCGACGACGTCCCCGTCGCGGGTCTTGAACGGCTTGCGGTCCCGGCCGAGGATCGTCCCGAAGGCGACGTGCTCCAGGTCGGCGCGGCCGTAACCCCAGCGGCGGGCGACGGCGAAGAGGGCCTTGAAGTGGTCACCCTGGCGGTGATCGACCACATAAAGCACCTCGTCCGGGTGCCACGTCTCCTCGCGATACTGGATCGTGGCCAGGTCGGTCGTCGCGTAGTTGAAGGCGCCGTCCTGCTTGCGGACGATGAGCGGGGCCTTCATCCCCTCGACGAAGACGACCGTCGCCCCCTCGCTCGGGACGGCGATCCCCTTGACCTCGAGGTCCTGGACCACGTCGGCGAGCGACGGGTCGTAGAAGCTCTCGCCGAGCTGGACGTCGAAGGCGACGCCGAGCCGGTCGTAGACGCCCCGGAGCGCGGCCAGGCAGTGCGGCATGAACCGCTCCCACAGCGCCCGGTTCTCGGGGTCGCCCTCGTGGAGCTTGGCGGTCTCGACGCGCGCGGCCTCCTCGACCTCGGTCGCGCCGGCCTGGATCTTCGACTGCGCCAGCCGATACAGCCGCGCCAGCTCGCCCACCGGGTCGGCCGCGAACGCCGCCTCGTCGCGATGGTTCTTCCAGCCCCACAGGATCATCCCGAACTGCGAGCCCCAGTCGCCCAGGTGGTTGTCGCGGATGACCTCGTGCCCCAGCGCGGTGAAGATCCGCGCCAGGCTCTCGCCGATGACCGTCGAGCGGACATGCCCGACGTGCATCGGCTTGGCGACGTTGGGCGAGGAATAATCGATGACCACCGTCTTGCGCCGCTCGGGCGGGATCAGGCCGAGTCGCTCGTCGCCCAGGAGGTCGCGGAGCGCCGCCGCGACCCAGTCGTCGCGCAGCCGGACGTTGAGGAAGCCGGGACCGGCGACCTCCGGGGGCCCGGCCAGCGGGGCCAGGTCGACGGCCGCCGCGACGACCCGCGCCAGCTCGCGCGGGTCCTTCTTCAGCGCCTTGGCCAGCCCCATGCAGCCGTTGGCCTGGTAGTCGCCGAACTTGGGATCGGTGCTCGGCCGCACGGCCGCGGCGAACGCCGCCGGCTCTCCCCCCTCGGGCGTGGCGGCGGCGAACGCCTGGCGCAGCGTCTCGATGATGTTCATAATTCTAAAATTTGAAATATCAAATTTGAAATCTCAGATCCGGATCATTGTGAAATCTCAGATCCGGATCATTGTGAGATCTCAGATCCGGGCAGCGGGAGCTTGCAAGATAGGTGACGGAGGTCAGGCGTCGAGCGACTCCGGCGCGGCCTCGGGGGTCGGGCCATCCTCCGGCGCCGGCTCGGCCGCGCGGTCGTCGGCCAGGGCGGGGTGGGGACGCTCGATGTCCTGCCATTCGAGCCTCGGCGCGTCGCCCCAGATCTCCTCAAGCGCGTAAAAGGCCCGCGCCTCGCCCGAGAGGATGTGGACGACGAAGTCGCCGTAGTCGATCAGGATCCAGCGGCCCTCCTCCGAGCCCTCGATGCCGAGCTTGTATTCTTTGAGCTGCTTCATCTCCTGGTCAATCTCGCTGGCGATGGCGTGGCTCTGGCGCCTCGAGCTCGCCGTGGCGATCACGAAGAAATCGACCAGGGGCGTCGCCTCGCGGAGATCGAGCAGCAGGATGTCCCTGGCGCGGTTGTCGTCGGCGATCCGCGCGCAGATCCTGGCATGCTCCAGGGCCAGGGCCATGCGCTCGGGCTGGGCCCGGGTCGTCGCGTTGGGGGGGACCGCGTCTTGGACGTCGTGCCCGGCGCTGCGACGTCTCTGCTTGGACGTGAGCTTGGGTTCGCTGGTCTCGGTGGTCAAGGAGGGTGCCGTCGTCTCGTGCTCAGGTTCAGTCATCACAACTCGTCCGAGGCAGCGGGGGCATGCGGCGACGGTTCCCGAGACCGCCGTCCACCCCCGCGTCGGCGGGGCAAGGTCGATCGTTCGCGCCTCCCGACTCCGGCTCATGCCGGAGCGGACACGCTCGTGGTCCACCGGGTTCGGTGCGACACCACACCTACAGATTACCGAGAGGCAGACCGGATGACTATCGCGGAACATCCGGATGACGGAGGGATGTCCATTCAAGCACGCGCCGACCTGGACCCTCCGACCCCCAAAATGCGTAGAGGCCGATCACACCTCGGGCAGGGCAAGCGGGGTAGAGAAAGGTAGGGAGGAAAAACGCCGATGAATCCCGACGAGGAGAAGGATTCGACCGGCCTGATACGGGTCCCAGGGATCTTGTGCACCGATCTGCTGATTTAAAATTGGAAATCTCAAATTTGAAATTTGAGATCTCAAATGTGAGATCCGGATAAAGTGCACAAAAGACTCCGGAATGCGTATGAGGACCGGGCCGGGGGGGTTCGGAAGCCACTGTCGGGTCAACGGCAAGGATTGCGCGTC